>JBKDUK010000083.1:0-27840 GCA_046339535.1 Planctomycetaceae bacterium
GCTTGCGGCCCCGCGCCAATTCATCGGCCAACGCTTCCAATACGGGCGACGCCGGCACCTGCCGCTCGACCGACGCCTGCAACGCACGCACCACCGCCAGCGCCTGCGCCAACCCCCAGCGCTCGAAAAACAGCGACTGCATCAGCGTCAGAATCCACGAAAACAGCGCGCCCATCTCTCGGTCAGGCTTTCGGCAACAGGCAGGGGACGGGAAGGGTCGAACGGGTCATCATCACGGCGTTGCGGCAGTTTGTCTGGTGCAGGAATGTCTCTCCCCGCGCCCCAGGGTGTCTCTCACGACAGCATGCGCAACAGCTGGACCAACGGCAGATACAGGGCCACCACCGTCAGTCCCACCACGATTCCCAACAGCGTCAGCACCACGGGGGGCAGAAAGGTCCCCAAAAACAACAGCCCGGTCCGCACCCGGGCCGCGTACACCTCGGCCGTCGCCTGCAGGCTGCGGATCAACGCCTCCCCCGACAGCGGCGCACGCAGCGTCGCCAGAAACCCCGGCCGAAACGACCGGCGTTTCCAGTCGAGGGCATTCACCGGCTCTCCCTGCCGGATCAACCGGGCCAGCTCGTGCGCGTCGGCCCGCACCGCGGCATCTCCCGTCGCATCCCCCCCCAACTCCAGCGCCTCGGGCAACGGAACCGAATTGTCGAGCAGGGTCGAGGTCAGCAACGAAAACCGGCTGAGCGCCAGCGAACGCACCACGGTCCCCAGCCCGGGAACCCGATGCAACCACCGCCGCGACCGGACCGACCCAATCAGCGGCGTCCCCAGCAACACCGCCGCCAACAGACAGAACGCCAACCCCCCCGCCAGAATCCAGGCCCCCAGCCCCCAGCTGAAATTCCCCAGCGCCAACACCAGCCGCGTCAGCCAGGGAATCTCCATCCCAAACCCCGAATAGAGCTGCGCAAACTGGGGCATCACAAACAGCGCCGCCACCCCCCACACCACCACGCACATCACCCCGGCCAGCAGGGTGTAGAGCAAGGCCCCCATCACCAGCGGCATCGTCGACCGCAGCGACTCCCCCACCTGGGCGTAGGTCTCGAAGGTTTTCCCCAGCGTGTTCGTGGATGTCCCTGTTTTCGCCAACGCCTGCACATACGGGGGAGCTCCCGTGGTCTGCAACGCAGTTTCCAGATCGACCCCCCGGCCCAGTTCCTCGACCAGTCGCTGCAGCGCCCGGCGCAGCCGGCGGTTGGGCAGTTCCTCGGCCAACGCCGCCAGCCCGGTCTCCAGGGGCAACCCCGCCGACGCCACCGTCGCGATCTGCTGCGCCAATTCCTCAGCCTCGTGAGGCGTCAGTCCCGGCAGCACAGGGCGCAGGTCGAGCAGCGTCCAATGTTTCCGTTCCAGTTCCCCCAGCACGGCATCGGCATGCGGTGCGGCCGAGGTTCCCGTCTGCTGTTTCCCCAACGGATCGAGGGCGGTGAACCGATAGGTGGTCAGTCGTGCGGGCATCGTCGTCAGTTCCTCGCCAGATCGAACCAGAGAGCCGTCATCGGACCAAGGTTGATCACCGCATGGAGCAGTGTGATCAATCCTCCCAACAGCACCGTGCAGACAATGGGCAGGCCCGTGCGCAGCCAGAGCATGCCCCCCGCCGCACGCCGGCGATAAATCTGCGACGCCTGCCGCAGCACCGCCGCCAGTCCCACCCCCTGCACCCCCTGGCTGAGCGCCCACTGCAAAAAGGTGGGCCACCCCGCCTGCACCCGGGCCGCCGAGCCATCGCCCCGTTCCACCGCGGCGGCCAGTTCCCAAGCCCGGATGGCGAAGGCCCGGTCCCCCGTCGCCTCTCCCGCCAGCCGCAATCCCTCGGGCAACGGCACCTGCTGCTCGCACAGCAGAGCCAGGAGCCGGGCGAAACTGGCGTGCTGCAGGTTGTGGATCACCCGCGAGACACCGGGCACCCACCGCAGCGGGGCCGACCAGCCGGTCAGACTCAGCAGCGACGCCCCCGCCGACCGCCACCAGCTCCACAACACGGCCCCCAGACCAATAAGGGCCACCCACCAGAACCGCTGCAGCCAGTCCCCCAGCCACAAAAGTCCCGCGACCCAGGGGGGAGGTTCCATGAAGAGGTTGTCGTAGGTGTCGCGGTAGCGGTGCAGCAGATCGACTCCAAACAACACCGTCAGCAGGAACGACAGCAGCAACAGCAGCAGCGGCGAGAGCAGCGCCTGCCCCACCTGCTGCCGGACCAGGCGCACCTCCTGAGCCAATTCGGCCGCTCCTTCGAGCGCGGCGGTCAATCGCCCCGACCGCACCCCCGCCTCCACCAGCGCTGCGTAAATGGGAGGAATCGCGTTTCCTTCCTGTTGCAGCGCGGCCGGCAGCGTCTCCCCCTCAGCCATCCGTCCCGACAACCGGCGCGCCAAGTCTCCCAACCGATCCGGCGACGCGCTCGCCAAATCGGCCAGCCCCCGCTCCAGCGACACCCCCGACTGCACCAACGCCAACAACTCGGCGTTGAACGCACTCAGATCCTCGAGCGAAACCGGACGTGTCATCTCAGCCCCTTCACCCTGTCAGAACCCCCGGCCCAAGTCCACATCGAATCGACTGTCCCCGTCTCCCGCCGTCTCACGTTCCACCGAACACGGTCCACGCTTCACCCTCCCCGCACCAACCCCAAAGTCCGCCACACCTCCACCGCACTTGTCTCGCCGGCCTCGACCGCCTGCAACGCCCGCCTCCCCAGAGGCTGCATTCCCGCCGCCACGGCACCCGCTTCGAGTTCGGCCGATTCAACCCGCGACAAGATCGCCCGGCTCACCGCTGACTGCTGCGGTTCCAGCAGCTCGGCCAACACGAACCGCCCGCGGTAACCGGTGCCATGGCACTCGCCACACCCCCGCGGCTGCTTCGCCCGCGCGACCGCCAGACCCAGCCGATCCGCCGGCTCTTCCGACCACTCCGCACACACACACAACCGCCGCACCAGCCGCTGACTGAGAATTCCCTGCACGGTGCTCCGCAGCAGGTAGGGCTCGAGCCCCATGTCCGACAGCCGGTTGATCGCTCCCGCCGCACTCGCCGCATGAAATGTGGTGAGCACCAGGTGCCCGGTGAGGGCCGCCTGCAGCATCACCTCGGCGGTCGCGGCATCACGGATCTCACCCACGAAGATCACCTCGGGATCCTGCCGCATCAGCGACCGCAGACCGGTCGGCATGTCGAAGCCGGCGGTGGGGTTCACCTGCGACTGCGCCACACCGGGAACGACCACTTCAATCGGGTCCTCCAAAGAAACCAGACTGCGGCCCCCCGCCGATTTGTCTGCCAGTTCGCGCAACAGCGCATAGGCCGTGGTGGTTTTGCCGCTGCCGGCCGGCCCCGTCACCAGCAGCACGCCGCTGGTCTGGTCGAGCAGCCGGTCGAGCGCGGGGGTCAAGTCGCCCGGCAACCCCAGCTCGCGCAGCCGCTGGTACGTTCCCGCTCCTACCAACAGGCGGGCGACCGCCTTCTCGCCAAACAAGGTGGGAAACGTGCTGAGCCGGGTTTCTTCCCCAGCCGTCCCTCCCGCGATGCGCCCCTCCTGGGGCACATCGGTCTTGTACGTGAGCAGCTGAGCCAGCACTTTCAGGCGGGCCAGCACCCGCGGCGCGAGGGCCGCCGGCAGTTGGATCACCGGCTGCAGCACTCCGTCGATCCGCCAGAAGATCGCCAGTCCCGTCGCCTGCGGGACGAGGTGCACATCGCTGGCGCCCGCGGCCCGGGCCGCACCCAGCAAGGCGTCGACCAGGTCGGGCACATACTGCGGATCGGGCTCCCGCCGGGTTTGCCGCGCGTGAAACAACTCGGCCAGGTTCGTCATCCGGTGGGCCTGGCTAGCGGGCCGAGTTCAGTTGGGTCAGCAACGCCAGCTTCTCGCGCCGCTGTCGGAACGCTTCTTCGAGCGGGGCGGTGTCGGTATCGAATTGGCCCAGAATGGGCCCCTGGCGGGGATCGACCGGCCGAGGGACTTCGTCGGGAACCGCCTCCGACTTCGCCGGATCAGGCGTGGCGGGAGGCTGGGGCTTCGCCGGGGCGGTCTCGGAAGCGGGCTGATCGGCGAGGTTTCCGGGAACCGCGCGCGACGGGTTCGCCTCGCCTGGTCCCGCCGAATCGGGAATGGGTCCGTTCACCGGGGGCGAGACGAAATCGGGAGCCGGCGGCGGCTGGGGCGGGGTGGGATCGGGAACCACGGGAAACGTGGATTGCGGAAAGGAATTCAGCACCGGCCCCGACGGGTAGTACTGGTTACTCTTCAGACGGAGCCGGCGGGCTTCCAGAACGGCAATCCGCACGAAAGTGCCGCAGACCAGCGCCCCGGCCGCCGTCAGCCACAGCACCCGCCACTTCCAGGCCTGGCGGGCCGCCTCGGCCCGGGTCGCCGCTCCCAGCACATTCCGGCGCAGCGAGCGGGGAACCGCCGGCAACTCGGCGGAGCGGGCCTGCAGCAGTTCCTCGACCAGCCGCTCGGCCGCCGACAGAGGCTCATTCACAGGGGACGCTTCCGAAAAGGGGATGTTCGGTTCCATGGGACAGATTCAGGGGCGGGGTGATGTCGGGCGGGACCAATCGGCCGGCCCGAACAAAACAACGGGGGGAACGCTCGCAGCGGTGGTTGGGGAGGCGGGAATCAGTCGCGGGGCTCCTGCAGCGGCTGCAGGCTCTGACTGAGTTTCTGCAGGGCGTAACGGTACCGGCTGGCCGCCGTGTTGGGCGATTCGTCCAGCACCTCGGCAATCTCGGCAAACGTCAGCCCCTCCCAGATCTTCAGCACAATCACTTCCGACTGTGACGGCGGCAACAGCGCCACCGCCTCGCGCACGAACCGCTGTGTGTCGGCCAGATCAGCCTCCACCGGGTCGTCCGCCTCGTCGAACTTCAGTTCCAGCGGCCGCTCTTTCTGCTTCTGGTTGATCTTGAGCGCCTCGTTCCGCACGATCCGCAACAGATACGCCCAGGCATGATCGGCTTTCGCCAGTGCCTTGGGGTGCAGGGCCACCCGCACCAGAGCCGCCTGGACGGCATCCTCGGCATCGTGTGCGTTCCGCGTCAGCGTACCCGCGAACCGCAGTGCCCGCGGAGCGGTCAGGTCGAAGAGATCGCCGAGCGCAGCCGCCCCTTCCTGGGCAATGCGCACAGCGCAGCCCCGGACAGATGCGGCGAACGACTCGTCAACCGGAAAAGACACCAGACCGACGCCTGCGGGTCGAAGAGAATGGTCGGACAGACTCCAGATCCAGCAGTCCACCAAATTTGTCTGCTGAATGCCAGTTCACACGAGAAACTGTCCCCATCACCCGCCACCCGACCCCGCCCGGTCCGTTGACGGGCCCGAAACCCTGCCGCGAGAATCGGGGCGTGAATACTGCAGCCCCTTCCGAACCATCCGCCTCCCCACCCAGCGCCCCCCTGCGGGCCCCCCGCCGCCTCGCCGGGGCCAACGAACTGGGCCTGCTGGGAATCATCCTGCTGCTGGGAGGGGTGTTGGCCGCCCTGGGTGGGACCGTCGAACGCCGGGTCCGCGATCCCCAGACGGGTGAGCAGTACATCGTCACCCGCAACAAGTTCCTCAATGTCGACCGCCTGCTGACACTCGCCAAGAACACCTCGTTCTTCGCCATCATGGCGATTGGGGCGACCCTGGTGATTGTCTCGGGGGGGATCGATCTGTCGGTGGGGGGGATCTATGTTCTCTCGGGACTGGCCGGGGCGGCCCTGCTGCACGCCCTCGGCCCCTCGGGCACCCTCACCGGGTGGCCCCCCTGGCTGGTGGTGTTGGCGACCATGGCCGTCTGCCTGGTTACCGGTCTCATCTGCGGGCTCATCAACGGTCTGGGAGTGATCGGGCTGGGGCTGCATCCGTTTCTCATCACCCTCGGCACCATGAGCATCTTCCGGGGGGTGGCGTTTGTCACCACCCGGGCCCAGTCGATCGGCGAGTTTCACCCGGCGTTTGTGGATGGCTTCATCAGCCGCAAGGTCCCTCTGGGGCCGGGGGAATTCATCTATCCCATCCCGCTGCTGATCCTGATTGCCGTCGCCCTGTGGGGCTGGTTCTTTTTGTCACAGACCGTCACCGGGCGGAAGCTCTTGGCGATTGGCGGGAACGAAACCGCGGCCCGCTATGCCGGTTTGAATGTCCCCGGGCTGAAAGTGCAGACGTACGCGCTGGCCGGGATGCTGGCGGGGATCGCCGCGATGGTCAACATCGGCTACCACGGCTCGGCCGCCTCGGGCGATGGGGCCGGTTATGAACTGCAGGTGATTGCCGCCGCCGTCGTGGGAGGCGCCAGCCTCTCGGGAGGCCGGGGAACCGCACTGGGAGCGGTCCTGGGAGCGTTGATCATCTGCCTCATCGTCGACGCCATCGTGGTGCTCGATCTCGACCAGAACTACAGCCAGATCATCGTGGGACTGGTGATTGTTGCGGCCGCCACGCTCGACCGGCTGCAGGCGGTCTGGCGCCGGACGGCGGCGGCGGGCTGACCGGGCCAACGCATCTCCTGCAAAGTCCCGTCCTCGCAACATCGCTGGAAGACTTTCCACCGGTAACCACTCTCACCCAGCATGCACTGGTTCACGCCCCAAACACACCGCTCGACCTGCTATCCTCAAATCACGATTTCCCCACTCCCGCCGCTCCATGGGCGGGTCTCCGGCACGGTGCGAGATTGGGTGCACTTATGAAGAACCGGCTGCTCCGCGCCATTCTGTTCTGGATCGGGATTGTCTTTACGGCCGTCGGTGTCTTGGCCCTCATTGTCCTGACCGACCGCAACTGGAACCAGAATCTGTCCTGGTTGGTGGGGTTCGCAGGCCTGCTGGTGAGCGGGCTGGTTTTGGCCTTTTTGTTCCGAAAGGCGCTCTCCGCTGAAACCGAAAGTGAGACCCCCCAGCGCACGGGACGGTACCTCATCGATCAGGCCGAGCCGTTGGCGGGGCTTCCGTTTCCGGCCGAGGTCCACTTCGAACAGGAAGTGCAGGGCCGCAACCCCCGTCCCGCGTCGCTCAAGGTGCGTCTGCACTGCACGTTGCCGGGTGAATTGAACTGCCGTCCCGAAACCCGCTTCGACCGGTTTGCCAAGGCGATTGGGCTGGCCGTCGAACCGCAGACCGGCGACGCCGACTTCGACCAGTCGAACTACCTGCGGACCGACCGGCCCGATTTCGCCGGTGCAATGCTGGGCGATGCGACCCGGCGGGATGCGATCCGGCTGCTGCGTTCGCTGGGCTATCAGGAACTCACGATCGGTCCGGATCAGGTGCAGGCTGTCTGGACCGGGTTTGACCCCCTGAAGGATGATCGCGCGAACCTCGCGCAGCAGACGGCCCAGTTGCTGGTCCCGCTGGCCAGCCTCCCGGTCGGATCGGGGGAATTCGACGCCGAGCCCGATGGTCGCATCCAGGTCGCCCTCGAATGGCTGATGTGGGGACTTAGCGTGGCGTTCGCCCTGCTGGCGATTCTGGGTTGGCTGTACGAGCCGTTGCGGTTCTGGCAGTTTGCGAAAGTCTCGGCAGCCGTCTGGGCCGTGCTGCTCCCCTTGGCGGCGGGGGTGGGCTATGCCGTAATGCGGGGAGACTCGCGCTCGCACGACCGCTGGCGCAGTTGGCTGCTTCCCACGCTGCTCTTTACGGCCCTCGGTTCTTTGGGCAGCGTAGCGGGACTGAACGCGCTGGCCGACCAGACCCCACCCGAGACCCGCCAGTTGCCCATTCAGAATGTTCGCGAGGTGCGGGGGCGGCGGTCTTCGAAGAGCTACTACGGGTATGTGGCCGATTGGGACAATCCCGCCGAGACCCGCGAATTCCGCCTGTCGCGGGATGAATTCGAACAGGCGCGACGCGGGAAGTCCCAACTCGAGATCACCACCAGCCAGGGGGCCCTCGGCCTGCGCTGGATCCATCACCGGCGGTTCATTCCCTGATCGCACACCACTGCCGCCGGCGGTGCCGCGGCGCTCCACCCCGTACGGTCGTTTTCATCCAACTGCGGCGGCTTTCGACGCAGTCCCTCCCTTGCCCCACGGCGGTCGCGGTCCGTAAGGTGCCCCTGTCGCGCTCTGGGAGGTGCCAAGCCCTTCCCTGGAGACCGCGTTTCTCCCGTGTCGACTTCCCGCTTCGTCTTCTTGTGAGGACCGTCATGCCCCGTCGCGCGCTGCTCCGCTGGTGGATGTCCCTGTCTCTTTTGGTCGCGGGTCTTGCCGGGGGGACACCGGCCCTGCACGCCCAAAGCGGGCCGATCATTCCTCCCGACGCCAAGCTCGAAAAGCTCTTCGAAGCGCGGGTGCTGACCGAAGGGGTGGCGGTGGCCCCCGATGGCCAGGTCTATTTCAGCGAGATCACCTTCTCGCACGTCGCCCGCGACGAAAACGGCTTCATCGAGGCGGGACACATCTGGAAGTTCGATCCCACCACCGGCAAGACCAGCATTTACCGCAGCCCCAGCGGCATGTCGAATGGCATCAAGTTCGATGCACAGGGGCGGATGATCGTGGCCGAGGGGGCCGACTATGGCGGACGGCGCGTCACCCGCACCGACCTCGCCACCGGCAAGACGCACATCCTCGCCGGGCTGTATGAAGGCCGGCCCCTCAACTCTCCCAACGACATCGCGATTGACGAGAAGGGGCGGATCTACTTCAGCGATCCGCGCTATCTCGGGCATGAGCCGATCGACCAGGGGATCGAGGCGGTCTATCGCCTCGATCCGAACGGCAAGCTGCACCGCGTGGTGACCGACGCCGGCAAGCCGAACGGCGTCGCGATCTCCCCCGACCAGAAGACGCTCTATGTGGTGAGCAACGCGAATGGCACCACCGCCATCGAACGGCTCGAAAAGGGGACCGCCGCCCAGGCCGACAAGGTGGTCACCCCGCTGCGCAAGGGACTGATGGCGCTGCAGGCGTACGATCTCTCGCCCGAAGGGACCGCCAAGTTCCGCAAGGTGCTGGTCGATTACTCACCGCAGGATGGCCCCGACGGACTGACCGTCGACCGCGACGGCAACCTCTGGGTGGCGGTGCGGGCCGAGAACCGTCCCGGCATCTGCGTCTATTCCCCCGAAGGCAAAGAACTCGCCTACCTGCCCACCGAGGTCCCCACCAATGTCGGCTTCGGCCGGGGCAAAGACGCGAACCTGCTCTACATTACCGCCGGCAAAAGCCTGTACCGGGTGCGCGTGAACCGGGAGGGGTATCACCTGCCGGCGGCGAAGTAGGCGCGCGGGACCCGGTCGAAGGTTCTCTCTCTCGGCTGAGTCACCCCAAACAGCACAACGACCTTGCCACGCGGGAACCCTCCCTGCGGGCGAGGTCGTGTCTGTTTGTGGGGGGGACGAGTGATTCGCAGGAACGGAAATTCGTTCCCTCGCTCACCATGTCGCTCGCTTAGGGCAAGTCACTCCGCCGCAGGGTTTGACGAGCCGCCTCCTCGACAAACAGGCGGTTCTCATCGGTCAGCCCTTCGAGGGCCGAGTTGACGAGCATGGTGACCGAGCCTGGCTCGTGGCGCGCCAAAAACTGCGCGAGCGCCGTCGCATACAACTGACTCCGCGAGACCCGCCATTCCGCAGCGAGCCGCTCGGCCTGAGCGAACAGGTCATCGGGAATGGTGACTGTCGTCTTCATGCGCTAATTCTCACACAGTTGTCAGATCCGTAACCCCGCAATGAGGCCGGGTCGAATGGACCGTATCCCGGACCACCGGCGGACGCCCCACATCCACCCATCACCCGCCACCCATCACCCGCCACCCGCCACCAATCGCGCCATCTCCCCCGCCGCCGGATCGGCCAACCCCGTCAAACCAGCCACCACCCCGGCCCGATTGACCTCGGGTTGGTTCTGGCTGAGCTTCCACTTTCCTTCGAGCCGGTCGACCACGATCTCGACCCCCACCACCGTCGCCAGCAGCGCCTCGAGGTAGTCGGGGGGAGCGTCGGCGAGGGTCCAGGGCTGCGGCTGGGTCGCCTCCATCTGGCCCGTCAGCCGTTCCATCTGCCCGCGGATCCAGGCGGGATCGTCGTGGAACACGAGCCGTCCGTGGGCGTGCACGGCCACATAGTTCCACGTCGGCACCACCCGGCCGTGCTCTTGCTTCGTGGGGTACCACCCCGGCGAGATGTACTGCCCGGGCCCTGCAAAGATCACCAGCACTGCGGCCTGCGCGGGGGGAGTCTTCCACAGCGGATTCGCCCGGGCCACATGCCCCAGCAAACGGAGGGGTTCGGTTGCAGACACCTCCAGCCACCACGGCACCGGCTGTGCATCGAGCCCCGCTATCCCTTGGGTTACCAGCGTCCCCAGCGGATGCGCGCGAATCCACGCGTGCAGCACTTCGGGACGGTCTTCGCGGAAGGCGGGGGGGGTGTACATGTCGGGGTCGGTTATACCAGGCTTGCGTTCGCCTCGCCTGTCGACAGTTGACATGAGAGACGCGGCAGGGCCCCGCTGGCGATTGCTATCACTTCGAGTCCGGCGAGTCGTTTGCCGCCGGGGGAGTGATCCGGCGAATAAAATCCTCGCTCAGTCGCCGGTTCCAGGTCGTCACCGCATCGTCAAACGTCTGGATCGCGGTCCGCTCGAGTTCCCCGTCTTCCATGTGCGGACACAATACGCCGCGTACGGCCACTGCTTCTCCCTCGGGCGTCCCACGCACTTCGTGCACCACCGGTCCGCTCTCTCCCAGTTTGCAACCCGCTGCCGCACAGGCCAAACGGTAACCATGAAACATGGCCAGGTTCCGCGCGCAGCGGGCGGTTGCGATCCACGGTTCGTCACGATCCAATGCCCAGCGAGCCACCTGGTTTCCAGCGAACGAGGCATTGACGCCAAAGCACCAGTTGGAAGGAAACTCGTTCTGGATGTCGTCGGACACCTGATCCGCGACCTCTTCCAGTTGGGAGTCATCACACCCCCCCTGAAGCCACCCCCGCTTCACCTCCAATGCCTTGGTAAAACTGGCCGGGAACTGGGATGGCAAGTGGGGAAGGGGTGGCACCGCCAGCAACAATTCGAGGCAGTTGCAGGTGAATTCGTGCATCTGATCGTGCACGTCCCGTTCCCACTCCAGTCGCCCCGCGCGATACCGCATCAGTTGGGTGTTGGTCCCCCCGTCGAGCGCCTCAAACACGTCCGCGTTCCAACGATCTCCACAGCGCCATTCCTCTGCGGGAGCCAACCCGACATGGCGTCCGACACTTCTCCACAGCAGGCGGCCTAAAGACAGGGGATTCATCAGGAACACTCCCAACGGTGGTTGAACAGGGCCTGACTCTCTGGTGAATTGGACTTGGCTCGGTGGGAGGGACTGCGTTCCAATCGAATTGGCCAGCAGCACATGGGCCGCAATCGCATTGGCCTTGATCATAGACGACTTGCAGCGCGATTCGTAGTCCGTTCCAACAAAGGCTGGACCCATCAGCCACGGACGGACGTCGGGCCCACCATCCCGTCCGAATCGAAGACCAGCCCGGCCTCACGGATCACGCGTGAATCCGAAGCAAGTCTGAAGGAGTTGGCTATTGGGGACGTCTGTTGCGGGTGATTTCGCAACAGGACGTTTCCACCGTGCCGTGGATGGTGCGGGCTGCACCTCAATGCCCATCATCCCGCCCCGTGAGTTCCGTACCCGTTCTTGCCGGACACCACATTTTGGTGTCCAATGCGATCACGCCGTATGAGGGAGCCACGTCTAACCCCTGGTAGTCCAACCCCTGGTAGTAGACAATTCCTAGAGAGTTGGGCCGATGTTGGGGGCACGCGTACCTGGGGTAGCCGACGCTGCGCTGTGGCAACCCCAGGCTATGGTAGAAATCCCCTTCAGGGATTGTGCGGGCGGGGATCGTTCTTGGTGGGCTACGCGGATGGCACATCCGGCCGGTTCAACAAGGTCATCGGCCACCAAGGGCGAACCGTACCAACCCGCGACGGAATCACGGGGGCCAATCCGGAACGGGCCATCCATATCCGAGCACACGCCCGGCACCGGCCCTCAGCAAATCACCCAACTCATCACTCGGATCCACCAACGAAACCTGTAGCGCAACCTCCGGCTCAACGGGCCGATCCCCCTACGGCAGATGATTCGAGGCCTGCTCCACAAGAGCCGCAGGCACCATCAGCCGCGCCAGCGTCTGCGCCAACCCCTCGAGCGTGTTCGCATCCGGCAGGCTGATCCGCAGCACCGGCTGACCATTCCCCCCCCCCGGCTCGACGCACTGGCCCAACCCCGCCCACAGGGCCCCCACGAGCGCTTCGGGAGGACAAGGGGACCAACCGAGGGATGAGTCCAGGGTTTCATGCACACCTGGGCCAATCCCGTTCGCCCCCCACCACGCGTTCATTTGTCCCCTCATCCCCACCCTCTCCCGCGTCCCCCCGGGATCTGTGGACCGACTGTCTTTTCGCGGGAGAGGGAGCGGCGAGCAGTTGCCCCTCGGGGTTCGGGTACCCTCGCCGTCCCCCGCCGCGGACTGGTATCCTACAGGCTGGTTGTTTCGCCGGTCCTTTGAGGTCTTCCGTCCGTGCGCACCGCTCTTGCCTCGCTTGCGTTGTGGTTGTTGGCTGTTGCCCCCCTGGCGGCCGCCGAACCCGCCCCCATCGACTACCTCCGCGACATCCGCCCCCTCCTCTCGCGCACCTGCTACAACTGCCACGGGCCCGATGAAGGGGAACGCAAGGCGGGCCTGCGGCTTGACCGCCGGGCCGATGCCACCGCCACCCTCGAAACCGGCAGCCAGGCGATTGTGCCGGGGAAGGTCACCGAGAGCGAACTGTGGGAACGGATCACCACCACCGACGCCCAGTTGAAGATGCCCCCCGGCGGGTCGGGTGAACTGACCCCGCCCCAGGTCGAGCTGATTCGCCGCTGGATCGAACAGGGGGCCCCCTATGCCGAGCATTGGTCGTTCGTCGCTCCCCGGCGGCTGCCTGCTCCAGAGGGGGCGGGAACCGGTTGGGCGCGAAACGACATCGATCCGTGGATCGCCGTTCGGCTCGATGCGCTCGGCCTCAAGCCCAACCCTGTAGCCGACAAGCACACGTTGGTCCGCCGGCTCAGTCTCGACCTGCGCGGTATTCCTCCCACTCCGGCCGAGGTGACGGCGTTTGTCGATGATCCCCGCTCCGACGCCTATGAGCGGCTGGTCGACCGCTTCCTGGCCGACCCGGCGTACGGCGAACGCTGGGGTCGGGTCTGGCTCGACCTGGCCCGCTATGCCGACTCGAAGGGGCTCGGCAGCGACCCGCTGCGCACCATCTGGCGCTACCGCGACTGGGTGATTGACGCCTTCAACGCCAACCAGCCGTTCGACCAGTTCACCATCGACCAACTGGCGGGCGATCTGCGTCCCGGAGCGACCGTCGAACAAAAGGTCGCGACCGCCTTCCACCGCAACACCCTGACCAACACCGAGGGGGGAACCGACGACGAAGAATACCGCGTCGCCGCGGTGAAAGACCGGGCCGACACCACGCTGCAGGTCTGGATGGGACTGACCATCGGCTGCGCCAAGTGCCACAGTCACAAGTTCGACCCGATCAGCCAGACCGAGTACTACAGCTTCTACGGCATCTTCAACCAGACCGCCGACAGCGACAAGGGGGATGAATATCCCACCCTCGCCGCCCCCACCCCCGATGTGGAACGTCGATTCCAGGAACTGGAAACGCAAATCGCGGCACTGAAACGCCAGCTCGACAACCCGACCCCCGCACTCGAACAGGAACAGCGCGCCTGGGAAGAGGCCCTGGGTCAGGCTCCCGAGTGGACGGTGCTGCAGGACATCGCGTCGAAGTCGGCTGGTGAGGCGACCTTCACCCGGCAGGACGATGGCTCGCTGCTGGTGGGGGGACCAAAACCGGGGCAAGACACCTACACCCTGACGGCGAAGGTGCCGTTCTCGGGCATTACCGGTCTGCGGCTGGAAACCATTCCCGACCCGTCGTTGCCCTCCCAGGGGGCTGGCCGGGCTGCGGATGGAAATTTCGTACTCTCGCGACTCTCGGCCACCGTCGCCGATGCCAGGTCGGAAGAAACCCGTGCGGCGGGGCGGTATGTGCGCATCGAACTCCCCGGCAACGGCAAGATTCTCTCGCTGGCCGAAGTCGAAGTCTTCGCCGGGGGCGACAATCTCGCCCGCCAGGGGAAGGCGACCCAGTCCAGCACCGACTACAACGGGCCGCCCGAACTGGCGATTGATGGCAACACCGACGGAGCATTCGAAAAGAAATCGGTCACCCACACCGGCACCGAGGCGAATCCCTGGTGGGAACTCGATCTGGCGCAGGTTCGCCCGTTCGACCGCATTCAGATCTGGAACCGGACGGACGGTGGCGTGGGCAGCCGACTGGCGGGGGCGCGGGTGCTGGTTCTGGATGCCGACCGTCAACCGGTCTGGCAGCAGGTATTGGCCGAGGCCCCGGCGAAGAATGCCGAGTTGCCCGTCAGTGGGGCGCAGGCGATTCCCTTCGCCCAGGCGACCGCCGATCATTCGCAGCCGGCGTTTCCTGTGGCGAATGCGCTGAACCAGAAAGACCTCGCCGTCAGCGGCTGGGCGGTGGGACCGCAGATGGCCCAACCGCATACCGCGGTCTTCGCGTCGTCGCACGCCGTGGGCAAGTGGGACGCCAGCCGGCTGACCGTCACGCTCGAACACAAGTTCAAGGAAGCGGGTTACACCCTCGGCCGGTTCCGGCTGTCGGTGACGAAAGATGCGTCGCTGCTGCGGCGGGTGGGTGTTCCGGCCGAGATCCTGCAGATCGTCGATCGCCCGGTGGCCGAGCGTTCGGAGGCCGACCGGCAAAAGCTGGCCAGTCACTACCGTTCGATCGCCCCCAGTCTGCAGCCGGTGCGTGACCAGATTGCCGCGCTGACCAAGTCGCGTCCCGAGGTCCCCACGGTGCCGGTGATGGTGGAGCTGCCTGCGAAAGAGCAGCGCACCACGCGGCTGATGATCAAGGGGAACTTCCTCAACACGGGGGATGAAGTGACGGCCGGCGTCCCCCGGTCGTTCCACCCCCTCGAGAAGTCGGGGCCGGTCGACCGGCTCGACCGGGCGCACGGGCTGGTCGCTGCCCGCAATCCGCTGACCAGCCGGGTGCTGGTCACCCGGCTCTGGGCACAGATCTTCGGCATTGGCCTCGTCGAGACCGAAGAAGACTTTGGCTCACAGGGAGATCTTCCCTCGCACCCCGAGCTGCTGGACTGGCTGGCGCTCGAGTTCCAGTCGGACTGGGACATCAAGCGGCTGCTGAAGACGATTGTCTGCTCGGCCACGTATCAGCAGTCATCCCAGATGACCGACGCAAAACTGGCGGCTGACCCGCGCAACCGGGCGCTGTCGCGCGGACCGCGATTCCGGCTCGAGGCGGAACTGGTCCGCGATCAGGCGCTCGCCCTCAGTGGGTTGCTCAGCCGGAAGTCGCACGGTCCATCGGTTTATCCTCCGCAGCCTCCGGGATTGTGGCAGGCGGCCTTCAACGGCGAACGGACCTGGACCACCAGCGAAGGAGAAGACAAATACCGCCGGGGGTTGTACACGCTCTGGCGGCGCACGGTCCCCTATCCCTCGATGGCGGCGTTTGACGCCCCGAGCCGCGAGATCTGCACGGTCCGCCGCGTCCGCACCAACACCCCACTGCAGGCGTTCGTCACGCTGAATGATCCGGTGTATGTCGAGGCGAGCCAGGCGCTGGGCCGGCGACTGGTGCGCGAAGGGGGAGCGACCGTGGCCGAGCGGGTGCGGTTTGGCGTGCAGCTGGTGCTGGCCCGTCCGGCCAGCGAGACGCAGGTGGCCGAGCTGGCCCGGCTGTTCGAGTCGGAACTGGCCCACTACCAGGCCCATCCGCAGGAAGCCCAAGACCTCGCGACCAATCCCCTGGGGCCCCTGCCAGAGGGGCTTTCGGCCGCCGATGGGGCGGCGTGGACGGTGGTCGGGAATGTGCTGCTCAACCTCGACGGCGTGCTGACCCGCAACTGAGTTCACCCCAGGCCATTCATTCCCGCCGGGGATCGGGCACGTTCAGACCACGCCTTGCCCGGGAGTGAGCCCGCGAGCCCCGGCACAGCACGAAGTGGGTCACGATGTCGCTCCGCTCTGTTCCTCGACGTGGAGGCCGTTCTCTGGGGGGAGTGTGCGGAGTGCTGCTGGCGCTGCTGGCCAGTGCAGCGGTCGCGCAGACACCACTCCGTCCCTATCCCGACCCGGGTCATCGCTGGCTGGGAGTCTACGCGGGAGGGCCGGAACAGACGTTCGACTACTTCCTGCGCAAGCTCTCGCTGGAGGAGACCTTTCCCGACAAGGCCGCGTGGTGGCAGGGCTGGAAGCAGGCGCACCGCACACTGCCCCCCGGTCATCGGCATGATGTCTTCATCGTCTACTGCGGCGAGAAGCAGGGAGATCTCGCCGACGCCCGCCGGCGGATCGATGCCTGGCTGAAGCCCGAGCCGGGAATCGACACCTTCCCCGAACTGATCCCCGCGATCTGTCTGGGGGAAGAAAACCTCGGCGCGCACAATGCCCTGCTGGAGGGCTTGGCCCGGCATATTCGGGAGACCTATGGCATTCCCGTGCTGCAGTGGTACAGCGATCCGTTGCCTCCCAGCCCGGCGCTGACGGCCGATGGCTGGATCTGGGATTCGTACGGCTGGGACAGCGTGCGGTTCCGCAAGCACCTGATGAAATTCGCCGTGCTCCGCAAGCCCGCGCTGTGTGTTCCCTGGGCGGCCGACCCGCACTGGCCCCAGTGGACGCAATATCCCACCGCCGCCGCCCTGATCGATCGCGAATGGCGGCAGTTCGACATCTGCCGCGAGTTCAACATCGGCTGTGCCGTGTTCGCCGTCGCGGGTCCCCACGGCTCGGTCAACACCTGGGCGGGAAGCACGGCTCCCGAGCTGGTCACCCTGCGGAATGCCCTGCGGACGCAGCGGGCGGCGATGCACGCGGTGCGCCCCGGCGAGCTGCCTCTGGCCTCGGCCGGTTTCTCGGCCCGCGATCTGAGCCCGCAGGTCGGGGGAGATCCGGAAGCCGCCAGTGAGTACCTCGAAGCATTCGACGGATTCGACTGGCTGCACGCCGCCGATGTGCGCGGGTTTCTGGATCTGCGGTTGACCAGCCAACCGGCGACGCCGGGGTTTCTGGAACTGCTCCCCCGGCAGGCGGGTCCGGCGCGGGCCGAGTTGATCTACCGGTTCGAATCGTGGTTCCCGATCGCGTCGGTTGAGGTGGAACTGCGGGGGGAGGTGACCGGGCCGACGGCGCGCAACACATTCTCCCTGGCCGCCGAGGAAACAGACGGCGAGTGGCCCCACGGGCCGGTCCAGTCGCAGACGACCGGCCTGCAGTCGCTGCGGCTCCAGGACGAAGCGGTCGTTCGGGGACGCCGCGTGTGTTTCGTGCGCGTGCTCATGGAGAACCCGCGGAGCGAGCCCGGGACTGTGAGCAACCGTCTCGATCAGTTGCGGGTGCGGGTGATTCATCAGCCCCCTCCGCCGGGAGCCGCCGCCACGCTGCAACCCGACGACAACGACGTGCTCGGCTACCGCGATGATTTCCGCACGAACCGCTGGCGGCACCTGGGAACACTGACCACCGACCATCCGACGCACGGGGGGTGGCGCGACGGGGGCTTCTGGGTGGGACTGAAAGGGGGCACGGCCACGTCCACACACCTCGTGCAGCGCTTCACCGCACCCCGTGCTCTGCAGGTGCTGCGGGTGGAGGCCGACTGTTATGCCGACGCTCCCAACCTCGGGGGGAGTGTGCGGGTGGCGGTCGCACCCCGGGGTGCCGAGCCACGCTGGAGCGTGACCAGCCCCCCGCGCCAGGACGGCTGGCTGAACCTCGAGATTCCTCCCGCCGAGCTGGGGGGGCTCGCGGAATTCGACCTGCACATCTGGCTGCACAGCGGCAGTGGCGTGGAGCAGGGGCCGAAGGCGTGTGCGACCCTCCGCGCGGTCAGACTCACGGCGAAATAAAGACGGCAGACGTGACGGGGGATATGAACCCCACTGCAATCAGGCGGCTCCGGGTCCGCCGGACCTTATTCGGCGGTGGCGGGGCGATCGATGTCGGAATCACCCTGGGTCACAAACCAGGCCTGCGGATCCAGGACCGCCTGCTGGACCTGTTCGGGGACACCCTCCGCGGCAATCAACAGATACCGTTGCGGATCCCGCCGCAGAAACCCATAACGTTCCGCGAGCTGCTGCAGTTGCGTGTGAATGAGGTACAGGTAGATCGCATCGAACTCGCGCCGTGCGGCCTCCTGGCGGGCCGCTTCAAAAACCCAGTACACATCGTCCGGGCGGGTGGGGTCGACGACAAAATCGACCAGGAAACAGCGGCTGTAGGGATAGGCGCTGCCCGGCTCCACAAACTTCAGGATGACCAGCCCAAACACCTTGCCATCCCGCGAGAGCTCCAACCGCGTGAAATCCTGACCGGGTTGGGTCACGTACTTCCACTGAAGGTAGGGAACATCCCGGACCACCGTGGTCTGGTAGCGGGGAGAGACCTCGTTCCACAGCTGGTCGTGGGCGGGGCCGAATTCGGCAATCGGGCGGATGGTGGGCGGGGCCAGCCGCGATCGACCACGCCACAACCGGAATCGCTGCGAGATCTGCAGGGCGGCCACCGCCGCCAGTCGCACGAGGGAATTGCCGAATTTTCCCTGCAGGACCCGGGCGGGCCTCAACACCAGCATCAGGGTCTGCAGATCGGCCACCTGTTTCCAGCCAAGCCGCAGTTGGATGGAACGCATCTGCTCGGTCTGACCGAGTGAGAGATTGAACGGCAGATCCTGCCGGGCTTTCTCGATCACCCCGGTGCCAATCGGCCCCTTGCGGAATTTTTCCAGCACGAACGTGTCGACGAACCAGCCCGTGGTGTACCGGTTGCCGGCGGCCTGCAGACAGACGGTGAGGGCCCCCTGGTGGGCGACAATTCCCGAGGCCTTGCGAAACATCCAGACCATGGGAGGGACATCGAATCGGCGGGCCGACTCCAGAAACATCCACTTCCACCGCGCCATGCGCAGTTCGGGAGGCCGTTTGGGATACGCCTCGGCCAGGAACCGCTCGACCTCGGATTGGAGTTCGGGCGCATAGCGCACCAGCCCGGTTGGCAGCGGATTGGCAGCGGCTGGTTCAGGAGTCGTCACACCAGGATCCGGTCGCACAACGCGGGAGTGCAAGGGAAGACAGACAGGGGTCGCGAGGCAGTCAGACTGCCGGAATCACGCTGGCCAGGAAGTTCACCGGGAGGACAGCGACAGCCATGCCCAACCAGCCATTCGGCCACGTCTGTGTCTTGCGGCTGAGTTTGCAATCCCCCCCTTGGGATCCAAACACCCAGACATTTCGAATGCTAGGGGGCATCAGACCAAAACTCAACGGAACTTCCTGCGGCAGGGCCTCCCACCCAATCACGATCAGCCCCCTCGAGGGAGCAGTCGGCACGGCCCGTCTCTCGCGACCTCCGGGTGCCCTAAAACCTCAGGCCGCCGTCGAGGTCCAGAACCTTTCCATTGAAATAATCGTTTTCGACCACGAACTGGATGGCATGCCCGAATTCCTCGGGGGTGCCATAGCGCTGCAGCGGAGTGCGGCGGCGAATGGTTTCGAGGAACAGGGGAGGGATCTGCCGGGTCATCGCCGTCTCCACAAACCCGGGAGCAATGGCGCAGACCCGAATCCCGTACATCGCCAGTTCCTGCGACCAGGTCACCGTCAGGGCGATCATCGCGGCCTTCGTGGCGGCATACGAGCTCTGCCCCGGGTTGCCGTTCGCCGAGATCGACGAGATGTTGACGATCAAGCCCCCCTGCCGGCGCGTCAACATCCGCTCCACCACCTCCCGGGCCATGAGAAAGGGGCCGGTCAGGTTGCTCTGCAGCGTTTCATTCCAGTCCGACAGCGAATGCTTGCGGATCTTCTTCCCCAGCCGCGACGCCAGAGTCTGATCCCGCAGCACGGCGGCGTTGTTGATGAGCACATCAATCCCGCCCGACGCCGCCTCGACCGTTTCGACGGCCGCAATCGCCTCGGCCTCCAACCCCACATCCGCCTGCACGAACCGGTTTTCGGCCGCCAGGTGCGGCAAAGCCTCACGCGTCGCGGCCAGATGCTCCGGATTCCGGTCGACCACCCAGACCCGGGCTCCCAGCCGGTCGAGTTGACGGACAAACGCCAGTCCGATGCCCGAGGCACCACCCGTCACCAGCACCGCCCGGCCCGAGATGTTCATGTCGACGTTTTCCGACCACCGGGGTCCATCAGTGAGACTGCAGCCGATCCAGAATCGCCACGAGGTCGGTGACCGACTCCACGGCAATCGCATCCTCCACCGGCACATGCGTCCCGAACTGCTTCTGGATCTCGGCCATCAGGGCCACGTGACCAAGGGAATCCCAGCCGGGCAACTCTCCCGGGCCGATTTCATCGGTCACCTGGGAGACATCGCAGCGGAACAAATCCGCCATCAGCTTTTTCAACCGGGTGCCAGTATCGCTCATGAGTGACTTCGCAGAAGATGTCGGAGTGAAGTGAGGGACTGTGTTCTTCAACAATCCCGGGAAAGGGTTCCAGGGAACCCGATTCTAAACGGGGGAGGGATCGGTCCGCAGCACCCAGCGGGTCAGCCGGGAGACCAGCGGAATGCCATCCCACGGAACGTCGAAATGATTGCCCGTGCCCGGAACGGGAAACCGGCATGCCCCGCGGCGGGCCGCCTGCTCGGTAAAGGTTCCGAATTCGTCCGCCGGCAGCAGGGTGACAATGGTCTGGATGTTTTCGGGAAGGAAGTCCCAGACGGGCTGCCAGTCGGCACAGGGAACCACCTGCACGAAGCAGTTGGTGCACGCCAGCCGGGGATTCACCCGGTCGAGGATGGCGATCGTCCACCGCGTCGACTCGTCCCGGCGAATGGTGCCTCCCGCCATGAGGGCCCGGGCCCGGTCGAGCTCGATCCGGTACGTTTCGCCGAAATCCAGCGGATGCCGGGGGAACCGGGCGGTCTGCTCCCCCATCGCCCGGGCGAGTTCGGTCAGGAAGTGTTCAAAACCGGCTTCGCCGGGGGCCCCCCGCACGAAGATGACCTGGGGCGAACTGCACGCCGCCTGGTCGAAGAACACCACATCGGTGGCCAGCCGCGACACCGTCGCCGGGGCCGCCAGGGCCGGATCGACCACCGCGACACTGATCCGGGGTCCCATCACAATGTCGTCGCAGTCCCACCGGCAGGGGAGCCGGCGCACCGCCTCGATCGATTCCTGTCCCCCCCAGGCGATCCGCACGTCGGCCGCATCGCTGAGGGCCTGGTGGGCAGCCTCCAGCTCGCGCGGGAACGAACAGACGAGGGTTTCGTCGGCCATCTGCCGGCCCGCGGGGGAGGTCTCGGCCAGCAGCTCCAGCAGCGGCGACATGGTGTCGGCCTGCCGCGAACTGAGCCGGATCGCGTTGACGTTCCCCAACAGGGCGCTCAGCGCCCACGAGAACATTCCCAGCAGGGGGACATTCCCGGCGATCCAGTGACACACCAGCCCGCGGGGCAGAATGCGCAGACTCTTGCGATCGCCACACTCGACGAACTGCTGCAGCGACTCGGGCCGGGGAATCTCGCGCTGCACATACCCCTCGAGGCTGCACCGCTGCAGGAAGGCCGCCAGGAAGGCCACCCCCGTCCCCGCCAGCACGGGGGGCAGGGTTGCCCGGCGTTCCACCAGTGCCTGCCCCAGGGTCTCGAGGGCGGCAAGCCGGTCGAGGTAGGGCAGGTAATGCCCCTCCGACCGCTGCTTCCGCAGCCAGGCGAGCCGCTCGGTCAGGGGGAGGTCTGCCGCATGGGCTGACCGGCCGTAGTCGATGCCAACGTCAGTTCCGGGCGACATCGCTGCACCCCCGGACTTCCGACTTGGGGGCCCGCCCCCGGAATACAAACGCCCGTCCCCGCCGGCCACACGGGCAGCCATCTTCACACACCAGTTCCCCCAGGTCTTCCGTCAGCACCACGTGGTTGGGGGCCGCCAGGGGCAGGGCGCTGACCAGCTCGATCAACCCGGTTTCTCCCGCCTGGGCCACAGCCAGCGTGTCGGGACGCCGCAGCAGCACGTCGGCCCAGTAGGGGACATGCTTGTTCCCGGCGGGACAATCGGGATACAGCAGCCCGACCTGTTCCACCGTGCCGTAAAAGTCGATGACCCGCGAGGGTTCGAGCCCCCAGACGCCAGCCACCGTCTGGTTGAACTGCGGCTTGTCGACGGCGAGATCAATCAGCCGTTTCCAGCCCCCGCTGTGCAGGAACAGCGAATCGGGATGCAATGCCGGCAGCCGTCCCCGCCGCACCAACTCCTGATGCGCCAGATACAGAATCCAGGTGAAGCCATAGCAGAGAATTGGGCGGTCGCCAATCGCCTTGAGGGCCCCTTCGAGGGCCTGCTCATCGACGCGCAGCTGATCCCCCTCCTGCCGCATGACGAAGTGCCATTCCGAGGCATGATGACCCAGGCTCAGGATGGCGGCGGCCCGGGCCCCCAGTGAGGCGGTCCCCCGCACGGTCGATTCCAGGTCGAACACCAGACAGGGCCGACGCTCCAACCCCAGGTAGTCGTTCCAGATGCGGGTGGCCGACAAAGTCTGCCGTTTGCGGGTCGCCTTGTCGGTGAAGACCTGCGATGACTGGCCGGTGGTTGTGGCCGACGATTTCACCGACATCACATCCCCGGCGATCGACACCAGCCGGTGCTCTTTGAACAGGCTGACGGGGACCCACGGAAACTCGTCCACCCGCTCGGCCCGGGGATGACGGGCACGCCATTCGGCAACGAGCCGGCCATATTCGGGACAGCCACGGCTGTGATGCTCAACCAGTTCGTTGAGCTGCCCGACCAGATAGTCGGACTTCTCACGCGGGGGCAGGGCGTAGGGGGCGGTCTGATCCAGAAACATGAAACGGCGGGGCGGAGACTGAAGGAAACGGGGTGATCGGTCCGCGAAGCAATCGCGGACCGGGAACTTTCGGGGAGCCAGACCGGAACGCAGCCGGCCTCAGAGGATCTCCCGCACGACGTGGGTGCCATCCGCCGGATCCAGGCGCCTGCGTTGCAGCTTACCATTCGCCGTCATGGGAAATCCACTGACCTCATAGAAGCGCTGGGGGATCTTGGCCGCCACCAGTTTCCCCTTCAATTCCTGCAGAATCTGCCGGCGATTGAGGGGCGTCTGCAGCTTCAGAAACGCCACCGGAATCATCCCCCGCCGCTCGTCGAGAATGCCGGTCACCGCCGCCGCCTCCACCCCCGGCAGCAGCGCCAACACCCGCTCGATTTCCAGCGGGGCCACCTTCTCGCCCCCCGAGTTGAAGATGTCGTCATGGCGCCCCGTGATCGTGATGTACCCGGCATCCATCCGGGCGATGTCTCCCGAGATCAGCCACCCATCGGCCGTAAACGCCCGGCGGGTCACCTCCTCGTCGTTCAGGTAGCCCGACGTGATGTTCGCTCCCCGCACCACCAGCATCCCCGCCTCTCCCTCGGGAAGCGGCACATGCGTCGCGGGATCGACAATCTGCACCTCCACCCCCCGCATGGGACGCCCGCACGAATTCTGGTGGAATCGCGGATCCTCTTCACTGATGTACGAAATGCGCGGGGCGGCTTCGGTCATCCCGTAATTGTTGAAGAACAGACTGTTCGGGAAGATCGTCTTGATGTCGTTGAAGCGGCTGCGGTCCAGGGCGGCCCCGGCCGAACACAGAATCCTCACCCCCGGCATCGACAACGGGCTCATCCCGTGGAACATCGCCAGCGCGTGGTACGTCGACGGGACCCCGCAGAACGTCTGCAATCCCTCGTCATTCACAATCGCCGCGAACTTCGGCACGTTGCGGAAGTCGGCAATCAGCCGCACCCGCCCCCCCACCGTCAACTGGCACAGCACCTGCGACAGCAGGCCGTAGCTGTAATACAGCGGCAACACCACCGCCGCCGAGGGAAACTCGCGATACCGCAGGTACTCGGCCATGGCCGAGCACGAATGGATGAGGTTGGCGTGCGACACCACCGAGCCCTTCGGGTAGCCGGTGGTCCCCGAGGTGAACAACACCATCGTGGGAAGGTGCGGAGCCGGTTCGCGCGTCTCGGCCAGCCCGCGCAACGAGTCCGCCGGCAGCGGGTCGAGCACCCCGAGCGCGGCCGCCTTGCCGACGATGTACTCCAAATCGCGGGCCGGGGTCTCCGGATTCACCGGGACGGGACAATTGCCGCTGAACATGACTCCCAGCAGCGTCACGACGAAGTCGGCCGTGCTCTGGGCCTTCACGACGATGTACCCGCCTGCTCCAAATCGCTCGCGAATCGCGGTCGCCGCCTGGGCCGACCGGCGGCCCAATTCGTCATAGCTGAGATCGGAATTGCCATCCGACAAGGCACTGACCCCTCCCGCCGACCAAGCCAGGTGCTCTACAAACGTCCGGGTCATGTCCGATTCCAACCGTGTTCCACCGCGTGCAAAAACCGCTCCAGCGCCGCTTCATCCAGAGGCTGGCCATTCGTGCGCAGGCAGGCGTCGCCGGCCATCGCCCGCCGCAACTGCTCCCGCAAGGCGGCATCCCCCAACACCCGCCGGGCCGTTTGCAGATCACTCGCCGACAACGCGGCCGCCACAATCGGGGCCACCCTCGCCCGCAGGCCGTCGACACTGCCAGCCCCCACCCGGTCGGCCAACTCACCCAGCGGGGGGAGGTTGGCGTTGATCGCCAGGCCAGGCAACAGTCCCAGGGCATTCCCCAAGGCATGCGGCACCCCCCAGTGAGCCAGGGAGTGGGCGAACGCATGAATCACACCAACGGAACAGTGCGAGGCGGCCAGACCGGCGAAGTAGGAGGCCTCCAGGACCCGGTCGAGACAGCGCACCCCGGCCGGTTCCGTCCACTGCGACAGAATGCCAGACAACGCGCTCGCCGCGAACTCACGGGCCGGATAGGCCGGTATCAGCGAACAGTACCCCTCGATGGCATGGCTCAGGGCATCGCACAGCCAGAGCGCCAACTGACCTGCCGACTGGCCTTCGAGATAGCGGGCATCCAACACCACGCGCCGGGGCACGAATGCCGCCGAGACGACGGGAACCTTGGCCCCCGCGCGGACCATCACGGCCACGCCGGCCCCCTCGGCCCCCGTCGCGCAGGTCGTGGGAACGAGGGTCAGATCCACCGGTTCCCCGGGCACCACCTGCAGCCGTCCCGCACTCTCCTGCAACCGCCCCGCCGCCAACGCCCAGCAGAGCCGGGCCCAGTCCAACACCGAACCCCCGCCCACCGCCACCAGCGGACGTCCCAGCCGCGGGCGCAGCCACTCGGCCCCTGCCTGCACCATGTCCCAGTCGGGTTCCCCGGCGGGTTTTGGCAGCCACCGCTCGCCGCTGGCGGGGCCTCCGGTCTTGAAGTGCCCCTGCAGCCGGGTCGTGACCGCGGGCTGGGCGCTCGTGAGATAGACAAACTCCGCCTCGCGCGGGTCGTCGGCCAGCACGCGCGAACTGCCGGCACCATACACCACAGTCGCCGGTTGGCTCAGACTGGGAAATCCAAAACGCAGCTTCGACATTCTTGAATCCGGCAAGGCCGCGGAGGCCCGGAAGGCGCGGACGACCGATGGAGATGCGCCGACGCACGTCCCAAGACCCTCACCACTGCCGGTCCTCGCGAACTCGAATTGTACTGGGGGTCGGGAACCTGTTTCCAGTAGTTGACTCTGGGAAACCCCGATCCAACGGGGGGAATTCGCGGGAGAAAAACCAACCCGCGCGCCGTGTGGATTGTGCCGGTTTTACCGGGCCGCGCCGGGCCCACGGTCCGGTTGGAACTCCCGGTTGGGACCACCCTGAATCCTGGCCGCCGCGGCCCAAACCCCCTCTCCGCCCGCCTCCTCCAATCCCCATCCGCCGGCCGTCTTCAGGACACCCTTCCGGAAAGCCGCCATTCCCCGGAAATTGAGCCGCAGACCGGGCTGGATAGACCGCAGTGAACTCCCCCTCAACCCCGAAACAGTCGGCCAGACGAGCTTGCGGCAGCCCGCATGGACTCCTGGCCGGGACCTGCACACGGCAGCGGCCCCACGACAAATCTTCGTGGTCCCGGGACCGCGGCCGCCATCCCGGCGAACGGAGGTGGGGTAGGGAGGGGGGCCCGCGACCGGCGCCCCCCCTCCCCTGCTGCTCGCCAGATTCAAGGCATTTCGCCCGTCTGTTGCTTGCGAAACCCGGTTCGATCTCTCATGATTCAGCACATCGGTGCATCACGGTCTCTCTCACTGTGCTCCTGTCCCCCGACTCCGGGGTGGAACTTCCTGTTCCATACCCTCTCGAGTTCCTGTCGCGATTTCCCAGTCCAACCCTGCTTCCTGTTCACTTCCTGTTCTGCTGCCGCCAGACGCCCCGCACCCCGGATCGTCTCCACTGCGACAACCAGCCGGGCAGGTGAGTTGTTCTACCTTCCTGTCAGTTCTCCACGTCCCGTTTCTCTCCCGCCCCCTCTCCGTCCACCCTCCGCGTCCTGCCAGGATTCCCCACGCATGTCGGGTTTCACGCGCAATGTTCCGGTGTTGGGTCTCGTCGGAGGAGTGGGTTCCGGCAAGAGTCATGTGGCCGCCGGCCTGGCAGCCAAGCGGAATGTCGCCGTGATTGCAGCGGATCCCATCGGCCATGAAGTCCTGAGACGCCCTGCGGTGAAAGCCCGGATGCATCAGCATTGGGGCGACTCGGTCTTCACCCCCGCTGGGGAAATCGACCGCGCCCGCGTGGGTCAGCTCGTGTTTGGAGAGGATCCGGCCTCCCGCGTCCGGCGCCGGCAGCTCGAAGCGATCACCCATCCCGAAATCACCCGCGAAGTGCGCCGCCGCATCGAAGAGTACCAGGCGCAACCCCACCTCGAGGCGATCGTCCTCGACGCGGCGCTGTTGCTCGAAGCGGGTTGGCGCGAATTCTGCGACCATGTGGTCTTCATCGACAGCCCGCTGGCCGACCGTCAGCGGCGGGTGGCCGCCAGCCGGGGCTGGTCGGCCGGGGAACTGGCCCGCCGTGAAGCGAGCCAGTGGCCTCTCGACCGCAAACGCAGCGCCAGTGATGCCGTCATCCAGAACACCGGTCCCGATCAGGCGGTCAGCCAGCTTGTGCAACTGCTGGACGGCTGGCGCCTGGAGAGCGGTCGGTCCACCTCACCGGCCAGCGGTGGTGTGGGGCTCCCAACCGCCCCCCCCACTCTGCCGGACCAGATGACCGTCAGCCGTCCCCTGATCCACGATCCGGGAGGAAACACCCCCCATGTCTCCTGACCGCACTGGTCACCCGGACCGTTCTGGTCACCCGGAACGTTCGGGACCGCTGGGCCGCTCCCTGCGTCCCCGCAGTCCCCGTCCCGGACCGACCGACTTGCCCGCCCCCCATTTGCCGACCAGTCCGTCCGCGGGGACCTCGCCGGGAGACATCTCCCGGTTGGAAGCGACGCCGGACGACGGCAGGCACGACGATCTTGCCGGGCGATCGCAACCGCCCCGGGCCCCTCATGTTCCCCTCACCATGGCCACTTCCATGATGACCGACGACGAACACGACGATGATGACGCCCTGGAGGTGGGGGGGACCGCTCCGCAGCGCATGGAGGAGATCCGCCGCACCGAGACGCATATCGCCGAGCTGCAGCGGATGACCATGCAGCAGCTCCTGGCCGCCGCCAAGACCGAGGGGCTGGTCGACATCACCGGGCTGAAGCGCCAGGACCTCATCTTCCGCATCCTCAAAGAGCGCACGAAGCTCAATGGGCTGATGTTCGGCGAA
>JBKDUK010000084.1:0-31163 GCA_046339535.1 Planctomycetaceae bacterium
ATGATGCTGGCGACGGCAGTTCTGATGTGGGCCCTGTTGTCCAAGCAAACCTGAGTGGCCGATGTTTTCCAGTGAATTGCTTCCCTGTCTGATGGTGGCGCTTCCCCTGGTGGGGGCTGGGCTGGTGCTGTTGTCACCACCCAAAAGTCCGGACCAGGCCCGGTGGACGGCGTTGACCAACGTCCTGCTGACCTTCGTGCTGGCGCTGCTGTTGGTGGCCCGGTATCAGGTCCCCGAACTGCTCCCCCCGAATGCCGATGAGGTTGACCGGCGCGAGTTGGTCAAGCAGACCCTGCAAATGGGCCGGTCGTTCCCCTGGCTCTCCCCACGGGCCGCGGCCGAGCCGGTGGCGGGTGCCCAGCGGCAGGTCGACACCCCGGTCCAACTGGCGTTCGCCGTCGATGGCATCAGCCTCTGGCTGATCGTGCTGGCCGCCCTGTTGATGATTCCAGCGGTGCTGGTGAGCTGGAACGCCATTGAGGAGCGGCCTGCGCGGTTTTACGCGTTGATGCTGCTGCTCGAAGCGGGCATGATCGGCGTGTTCGCCGCACAGGACATCATCCTCTTCTACATCTTCTTCGAGTTCACGCTGATCCCGCTGTTTTTCATGATCGGGATCTGGGGGGGCTCGGATCGTCGGTGGGCGGCACGGAAGTTCTTTATCTATACACTCGCGGGAAGTGTGCTGACCTTCCTGGGATTGTTGTTCATCGTGCTGTCGGAACAGTGGATGAGCAATTCTCCCGCGCTGACCTTTTCGATTCCCGAACTGACCGCCAGTATCCAGCAGCAGATCGCCGCAAATCCGCAGAATGCTGAATACTGGGGCCGGGTAAGTCCCTGGATCTTCGCCGCGTTGTTCGCGGGATTCGCCATCAAGGTTCCCCTGTTCCCCTTCCATACGTGGCTTCCGCTGGCACACGTCGAGGCCCCCACGGCGGGTTCGGTGCTGTTGGCTGGCGTGCTGCTCAAGATCGGCTCGTATGGCTTCCTGCGGTTCGCACTGCCGCTGGTCCCCGGGGCGAGCGTCGCCCATTTCCACCTCGTGGCGATTCTCGCGGTGATTGGCATCATCTACGGAGCGCTGTTGGCCCTGGCCCAGGAAGACATCAAGAAGCTGGTGGCCTACTCCTCCGTCAGCCACATGGGGTTCTGTGTGCTGGGGCTGTTTGCCTTCAACACGGTGGGCCTGACGGGTGGACTGCTGCAGATGATCAATCACGGACTGTCGACCGGGGCGCTGTTCGCCCTCGTCGGCATGTTGTACGAGCGGTACCACACCCGGGACATCGCCTCGTATGGGGGGCTCGCCCGCAAGTACCCCCGCATGGCGTTCTGCCTGTTGGTGGTCGCTTTCTCGAGCATTGGTCTGCCGGGCCTGAATGGATTCACGGGGGAAGTCACGTCGCTGATGGGGATGTTCGCCACCAACCGGCTGTACGGAACCCTGTCGCTGGCCGGGATCATTCTCGGTGCATGGTATACCCTGTCGCTCGTGCGGCGAACGTTTTTCGGGCGGTTGCGTGAGCCGGTGCAGTCGCACCAGCATTCTCCGGTGGTGTCGCATCATCAGGCGCATGGTCACCACGCCGAGACTCCGCTGACCGATTTGAACCTGCGGGAAATGTGTGCCCTCGCGGTGTTGATCGTCCCGATTTTCTGGATTGGTCTCTATCCGCAGTTCTTCACCCGCCGGATGCAGCCCTCGCTGCAGCCGATCGTGGCCGTGTTGCAGGAGCAGGGGGCGGTGATGCTCTCTCGTCAGGGAGCGCTGCCGGCCGAACGCCCCGTTCAGGCGTCCCAGCCCGCCCCCAGTCCCGCGAATTCCACCATCTCCCGTTGAGTGTCACCGTGTCGGAAACATTTTCGATCTTGTTGCCGCATGTGGTCCTGGCGCTCGCCGGGGCCCTGTTCATGCTCGCGGGGACCTTCGCGATCCCACGCCGCTGGTTTGGACCGGCGGCCCTCGCCGTGTTGGGCATGACCGCGATCCTGCTGCGGCTGAGTGTCTCGCAGACCCTCGCCGTGGGAATCGACAGCGGCTTTTCGGTCCGCAGTTCGGCCCTCGCCGTTGGCTTCCAGTACTGTTGTCTCGCGGTGGGCGCCCTGTTCGTTCTGCAGTCGATTTCCCAGCAGTCCCGCGAAGAGGGACCGACTGGCGAATTCTATGGATTGCTGCTGTTCATGATCGACGGATTGCTGTTGGTGGGGGTCGCCAACGACCTGATCACCCTGTTCCTGTCGCTCGAATTGATCAGTATTCCCACCTATGTGCTGCTTTACCTGGGACGGCGTGATCCCAAGTCGCAGGAGGCGGCGGTCAAGTACTTCCTGCTCAGCATCTTCTCCGCGGCGATGCTGCTGTACGGCATGGCCTTTGTGTACGGTCTGTCCGGGTCGACCCACTTTGACTCGATCCGTCGCGTCTTGATCGAGACCTACGCTCCAATCAATCCCGAGGCGGTTGTACCGGCCCCCTCGGCTTTGGGGTTGGTGGCGATTGTCTTCCTGTTGGCCGGACTCTCCTTCAAGCTGGCTGCGGTTCCATTTCACTTTTATGCCCCCGACGTGTACGAGGGGACCTCGGCCTTCAATGCCGGTCTGTTGGCCGTGGTTCCCAAAGCGGCGGGGCTCTTCGCTCTGGTGCGGCTGATTGGCCAGGTGACGGTTGGGTTTGAAGCAACCGGTCAGCAACTGGCGTTGATCCTGGCGGCGGTCACCATGACGGGAGGCAACTGTCTCGCCCTGCTGCAGAGCAACGTGCGCCGGATGTTGGCCTACTCCAGCGTGGCCCATGCTGGTTACATGCTGGTGGGCATCGCCGTCGGGTTCTGGGAGCAGTCGCATCCGTCCCAGGGTCTGACGGCGCATGGCGGCCTGGGGCTTCCCGGTGGTTTGCAGTCGAGCCTGCTGTACCTGCTGACCTATTCGATCGCCAGCGTGGGATTGTTCGCCTGCCTCGTTTACCTCGGACGTCCTGGTCGACAGGTCGAGCACCTCGAAGATCTGACCGGACTGGCCAAGACGAACCCGATTCTGGGGACGGTGATGGCCCTGTTTCTGTTCAGCATGGCGGGCATTCCCCCGCTCCCGGGTTTCTGGGGTAAGTTCTCGGTATTCGCGGGAGCGCTTTCGGTGCGGCAGCCGACTCTCGATGGGGGTTTCCAACTGCATCCGGCCTTCGCCATCCTGGCGGTGGTGGGGGTACTGAATGCGGCGATCGGTGGGGTCTACTACCTCCGCCTGATTGCCCTGATGTTCCTGCATGAACCATTGGGAGCACCCCGTCCGACGGGGGGGCGCTCGGCCTACTATGCCGCCCTGGTCTCCGCCGCGGCAGTCGTACTGATGGGAGTCTTTCCCGGAGCGCTGTTCCACTTCCTGCAGAACGCCCCCCGTGAGAATCTGGGTTTGCGTCCGTTCACCGCCCAAATGACCCCGGCCACGCTTGATCCCGCTGCCGTCGATCCGGTGGCGGCGAATCCCGCCGAGCAGCCGGCCCCCTGAGCGGTTCCCGCGGGCCGTCGAGTCCCTTCCTGTGGTCCATCGCTGCTGTCGATTGAGGGCACGGCCGTTCGGATCCCTTGAGCCGGGAAGCTTCGACGAATTGGTGGACCTGGCAATCCCCCGGCACGGCCACAGCGTGCCGACTTATTGGATCCCCGAACTGGCAGTCTGCGGCTTTCCGGCAGAGCATCCAGACATTGGCCAGCGGCACGGTGCTCAAGTCTGGGCCAGGCTTGAGGCCGTGGGGTCAACGAAAAAAGGGCTGACGCGTGTTCCACGCGTCAGCCCTGTGTTGTTTCCGGGGGAACGGGTTCTCCCGGGGTGACCTGGCCGAGATTACTTGAGGGTCTCGGGCTTGTACTCGTGGTCGCGCTTCGAAACGACGGTGGCCTCTTCAATCACGTCCCCCTTGCGGAGCTTGTCGACCACATCCATCCCCTTGATCACATGGCCGAACACCGTGTGCTTGCCGTCGAGGTGGGGGGTCTTGTCGAAGGTGATGAAGAACTGCGAGCCCCCGGTATCCTTGCCTGCGTGGGCCATGCTGATGACGCCCCGGGCGTGCTTGCGGTGGTCTTTGCGGACGCATTCGCACTTGATTCGATAGCCGGGGCCTCCCGAACCCGTTCCCTTGGGATCTCCGCCCTGGGCCATGAAACCCTCAATCACCCGGTGGAACTTGAGCCCGTCATAAAACTTCTGCTCCACCAGGCTCACAAAATTGGCGACGGTGTTGGGGGCTTCGTCTTCATAGAGTTCCAGCAGGATCTCCCCTTTGTTGGTCTTCAGCAAAACCTGGGGCAATTTCGCCGGATCTTCGGCATGCACACTCCAGGCGGGAAAAGTCAGGCTGGCAAAGCCGCCGCACAGGGCGGCCAAAAACGAAAGGCGTTTCATGGGGGATGCAGTCCAATCCGTGGGGCCAAAGGAAAATCTCAATCGTCCGGCCGGGCTGTGCCAAGCCGGCTGAGCTTCGCTTCAAGCTAACGTGCCGGGTGTTGGCTGCCAACTCTGGCCCGCTCTCCAGACCGGGGGTCAGGTCCCGGGGGCAGACGGCGATGGCATTCGGGCCAACTCTGCCGATAACTGTGGCGAAAACTCGGCTTCGTGCTGTAACAACCAGACCTTCCGATCGATCCCCGCACTGAAACCGACGAGGGCTCCCCGCGCTCCAATGACCCGATGACAGGGAATGACAATCGGCAGGGGATTGCGTCCATTGGCTCCACCCACCGCCCGGCACGCGGTGGGCTGCCCGATGGCCCGGGCGATGGCCTGATAGCTCGCGGTGACTCCAAACGGAATCTGCTGCAGGGCTTGCCAGACCCGCTGTTGAAACGGGGTTCCGGCTGGCGAGAGTGGGAGGTCAAATTGCTGGCGGCGACCGGCGAAGTAGTCGGCCAACTGTTCGCTGGACTGGTGGAGAACCGGACACGGCGTGGAAGTGGTTGCCGTGGCAACCGGCGGGCTGTCGCGTATCTGGATTTCGCTCAGTTGGTATCCGTCCACCGTGATCAGGTGCAGGAAGCCCAGGGGTGAATCGAGGCAGACACTCTGGGAGGGCATGAGAACCTCAGCCGAAACGGTGGGGAGGCCGACAGCGACCGTCGAAGAGCGGATGTGATCCGCCATGAGCCGCTCTCCCATCAATGTACCGCCATCGTTCCACATCGCCCACGGGCCCGCGCACATTCCAGTCCGGCCCGCGGAAGGACTTCCTTTCTCTCAGCCTCGTTGGCTCGCAACCCCCGGTCCCCGGGGACCACTTGGCGAGATCCAGAGAGACTGGATCGTTTCCGGAACTTCACGCGAGTGATTGCCGTCGACACGTGGGATCCGACCTGGGGACCCTCGGTCCAAAACAGCCGCAGAAGAGCTGTTACATCGGGACGATTCACCCGCACTATTGGTCCACCGTGCTCAGGTAAACCAACGACAGCTGCCCCCGATTCCGACGATGCGTGTGAGGCTGGCCCAGTCCCCCTCGGGTAATCCTCGGTGACATGGTTGCACCGGTCGGAGCGTTGGGAGGTGGCCCAACGAAAGACCATCTGAGGAATGCATCTTGTTTGCCAAAAAAATGCGAGGAGGTTGATTGCAGGGAATTATTGGCCAAGGATTGGGCGACCTGGGGAAAACGCGAACGCTGCTGGAATTGCTCCCACGCTTCGGGAAGTCTATACACATTGGTGACTTTCCCCTCTTGAACGAACTGTGCCGAAATGTCTGCGAATTCGTTGACTTCACCCTGGTCATTTCCGGTCGACTGGTGCCGGGCCCAGTTCCCTGCGCTCACCCGCGAGGTCGCGGGGCGCCCCGCCAGTTTTTTTGACGGACCAGCGGGGAGCCAGACTCCCGAGTGTGTCATCGCGGCCATTTCGAATTACCTGCGGCGAACCAATGCCAATCATGGCGGCGTGTTCGCCACCAGCCGTGAGAGTGATGCCCTGCTGGAGCAGGTGCATGCGGCGGTCGCGGATTTTCTGGGTGTCGCCGATCCCGACTGCGTGGTTTTCGGTGCGAATATGACGACGCTCAACTTTCAGCTCAGCCGGACATTGGCCCGGACCTGGAAGCCGAAGGATGAGGTGATCGTGACCCGTCTCGATCATGATGCGAATGTCTCTCCCTGGGTTTTGGCGGCGCGCGACGCGGGGGCGACGGTGCATCATCTCGCCATCCATCCCGAAGACTGTACGCTGGATCTCGACCACCTGCGCCGGCTCTTGTCGAATCGCACCCGACTCGTGGCAGTGGGGGGGGCCTCGAATGCGGTTGGGACGATCAATCCGATCGCAGAGATCTCGCGTCTGGCGCACGCCGTGGGGGCAGAAGTGGCGGTGGACGCCGTCCATTTGGCCCCGCATCGCCTGCCGGACATCGCAGCGTGGGGATGCGACTGGCTGCTGGCCTCTGCGTACAAGTTTTTCGGGCCGCACATCGGCTTGTTGTGGGGGCGGCGGGAGAGACTGGAAGAGTTGGAGGTCTACAAGGTGCGCCCTGCGACCAACTCGCTTCCCGGCAAATGGATGACGGGGACCCAGAACCATGAATGTCTCGCGGGTGTCGGAGCCGCGATCGAGTATCTGGCAGGATTGGGTCGAACAATTGATCCTCAGGCGCGTGACCGCAGGGGGGCCTTGGCTGCCGCTTACCAGGCCATCCGCCTGTACGAAGAGGCGTTGTCACGGCGGTTTCTGGAAGGGATGGCCGAGCTGCCCGCTTTTCAGATCCGGGGAATCACAGAACTTTCGCGACTGGGGGAACGGGTGGCAACCTTCGGGCTGCGTCCGGCGCATTGGGCACCGGTCGACGTCGCTGAGGCGCTGGCCAGCCGGGGGATTTTCGTCTGGCATGGTAACTTCTACGCACTCCCCCTGACCGAGGCTTTGGGTCTCGAACCCGAAGGGCTCGTTCGGATTGGATTTCTCCATTACAACACGGTCGAGGAAGTCGACCATCTGTTGGCCGCGCTTCGCAACTTGACTTCGGCACAGCGTCGCTGAGGAAGGCCGTTTCACTGTGGGGGGCAGGGGAGGCATCCGTCGCCATCGTGCTCGCCGATAACGGTGCGACCGCGGTCCTCGAGTTCTGTTGGTTCGTGGTCCTGTTCGGCATCCAATTGCCGATGAAGAGATCACCCAGGATGGTGGATTGCGGCGGCAGGTCGATCCCTGGCCCGGTGCGGTTTCTGTGCAGTCCGGATTTCTCAACCGTAATGGCAGCGGCGAGCAAGAAATAACCGTTTCACGATGAAAAAGTTTTGAAAGTGATCACGAGGTGTATCTGGAGGAGGGCTCCGGTAAGATATGGCAGATCATGGTCAATGACCCACCGAGGATGTCTTCCCGGCAGTCGACCGTCTGCAGGATCTCATGGTTTGACTCGTTTGGAAATCAGATAATTGCCGATGGTTTCGAAGGCATCGACGGTGACAATGGAATACTGACGCGGTTGAATCAGGATCCATTCCTGGAACTGCAGTTCTTCAATAAGGCTTCGACAGCCTATCCCTCACCTTTGTTCGATGTCGCAACAAGGGGGACGGCACCATGTTCCTTCAGCGAGGAGTGACGATGTCTGCGTTGTCCAAGAAGATCTCCCGGTCGCTGCAACCTTGGAGGCGGCGTGACCCGATTGATGCAATCCATGACGAGGTGGAGCAGTTGTTGTCCCGGATGCGGCTCGATTGGAATGGAGATGCGGGGGGATCTCTGCCGTCGATTCCGCCCATCGATATTGCCGAGAATGACACGTCCCTCACTGTCCGAGTGGATGTTCCCGGCTGGAAGCCGGAAGAACTCGACGTCGAGGTCTCAGGCGATCAATTGCGGATCAGTGGGCAACGCACGGAGGAAAAGGAAGAAAAGCAGCAGACCTGGCATTGCGTCGAGAGGTCCCAGGGGTCGTTCAGTCGCGTGGTGCGGCTACCAGCCACCGTCGAGGAGGGACGGATCACCGCCGATTGCCAGGATGGAGTGTTGACCATGACTTTGCCGAAGATCGAGGCGTCGAAGTCGCACAAGGTGAAGATTCAAGGGCCCAGTCGTCCCCGTTGATACGGGACGGATTGACGGTTGAGTTCGTCAATCCACATGCAAAGTCTGGTTTCCATGCACCGGCATCCCGGGTGACAGTCGCGCGGGATGCCGGTGGTCGTTTCCAGAGAGCAAGACCCCTCGGCAGGAACACGATGGAGTGAAGAGTCGATTCCCTGACGGGCGCTGTCGGGGTTGCTGTGATCAGGGTCCGATAGGCCCTGCGTTTTCCAAGGATCGCCTGACTGCAACGGGGGTCTACGCCTCGAAGGCAAGTGCTGCCTGGGTTCGGGGTTTTGTTATTGGAAATCTCGTGAATGGTCGGCCACCGGTGCTGCGGAAGCAGGAAGGTCATCGCGCAACCGATCGTACTTAAACTCGCCTGAAAATATCCCACATCAGACCGGAAGGCAGGCCCTTGGCGGGATGAGTCCCCTCATGTCGGTCGCGCTGATGCTGACGAATTCATCGTTTCATCGAACGCATAAGAGTCAAGTCGCCGTATGCCAGACGGGGAAACACCCAGACAATGACCGGTTGCTTCGCCCGATGGGCAGCCCGCGTTCAGTGGCGCTCCTGCGGGGTTCCAGCAACTCCAATCAACCGAAACGACCGCTCAGATCCCCGCACCGCGAGAAAAAATCAGAAAAAACCGGCAGCTTTCTCAGCGATTTTACGAGAAGGAGTTGTAGGGCTGCTTCAGCTGTTTTTGGCTGTATGGAATCCCGGCACATGCTCTCTGCGTCGATCACTCAGAAGTTGGTCAATAAACCAGTTCTGTTGAGCGGCATCCTCGCCCCCTCCGGAGGGAATTCCAAAGAACTCCGGAGGGATTCTTTCTTTGCAGGGATTGAAGGGCAGGTTCGAGACAGTCGACTTCCGGGGTGTTCTGGAAACCTCCCCGGGCGCAACCAAAGGTGTGTCGGGGCAGGACAATTCTGCCGCGTGAGTGCTTCGGCTTCGTCGATCCTGCAGGATCTCCCTTGGGAAAGGTTCGGGGGAGATGGTCGTTGTGCGGACCATCTACCCAACCTGGATCCCCGGCATGGTGAATGCCAATCCAGCGCTGGTCCGCAGGTTACTTGCGGGCGGTCTTCTTTTCTCCAAGGCCCCTCAGATAGTCGAGGGTGATGGACAGCAGCTCCTTGTTGTAGGCGTTGTCAGCGAAGACTGGTTCGTCGCCCGAATCATCTGCAGATTCAGCCTTTTCGCGGGTTTTTTGTTCCTCGTCGACCCGTTCTTTGCGAAGTTCCTGCTCATTCAGACTGATCGACTTCCGCTGCTTGCGGGAGAGGTATTTCTGAATATCACCCTGGATCCGCTGGAATTCGGTATCCCCTTCCACCCGCTTTTGGCTGGCGTCCGACAGGGAGGTAATCAGGTCCTTGCTCGTCAGATTGTAGATCGAGTGGCGGGCCGGTTCGATTTTGTCGAAGGGCATCGCGTTGTCGAGGAATTCCTCACCGAGATCCATGTGGTCCAGCAGCGACGGGAGCACAATGTCGGAGGGAACCCCCAACTTCTGCGTGCTTTGACCATTCACCCGGTAGAATTGCTGGATTGTCAACTTGACGGCACCCAGTTGGGGCTTGTTGAAGATCGGCAGGACCTTGGGACCGACGGGCATCACACTCTGGACGGTTCCCTTGCCGTGAGTCCGGCTGTCTCCCACCACCAGGCCACGGCCGTAGTCCTTGATCACCCCGGCGAAGATTTCCGAAGCCGAGGCGGAGAGCCGGTTGGTCACCACGATCAGCGGCGTCTTCACATCGCCATTGTTCTCGTCATAGGAGAGGACCTTGGGCTTGCCGCTCTGGGTCTTCACCTGCACCACCGGGCCGGCATTCACAAAGAGTCCTGAGACGTCAATTGCTTCGGTCAAGGCGCCGCCGCCGTTGAAACGCAGGTCGATGATGATTGCATCAACCCCCCCGGCCGCCTTGAACCGGGCCAATTCGCGCGACACATCGCGGGCGGTGCTGGCGAAATTCTCTTCGTTGTTGTCGGCTCCCTGAAAATCGCGATAGAAGCTGGGGATACGAATGACGCCGATCTTCGCCCGGGTGCCCGGAAGTCGGGAGGAGGTGTCAAGAATCTCTCCCTTGACCTCCTGCTGCTTGAGTTCGACCTGCGCCCGCTTGATGTCATAGACCTTGACCTCGCCGGTGTCGGCGGTCTGCACCTTGAGACGGACCGTCGTTCCCGCCTTACCGCGGATCATGTCGACCACTTTGGTCAGTTTCATCTCGACCGTGTCGACGAAGTCGGCATTGCCATTGGCGACACCGACGATCTTGTCATTGATCTTGAGCCGGCCGTCGTTGGCCGCAGCTCCCCCCGGCACGATCGAATTGACAATCGTGTAACCATCTTCGACTTTCAGGGCGGCTCCAATCCCCTCCAGCTTCAACCGCATCGAGATGTCGAACTCTTTGAGAGTCCGCGGCGACATGTAGCTGGTGTGCGGATCGAAGACCATGCACAGGCTGGTCAGGTACCATTCGGCGACTTCCTCTCCTTCGGTTCCCCGATAGTTGTCGTACAGGGTCTTGTACCGTTTGTGAAGTCGGCCGCGGGCCTCCTGGATGTCGAAGGGAGCGTTAGGATCAGCCTCGGGCTGGGGGCTGCCGCCGGTCTTCTTCTTGTCCCCCTTCTTCTCGAGCTTCATTGACAGCAAATCGTACTTGATCCGCTTGCGCCAACGCTCGTCGAGTTCCGCTGTGGAGGCCGCGTAAGGCTGTTCCTTGGCATCGATGACCATCGACTCATCGACGGTGAAGTCAAAATCAGAATCGATCCACTGATGGACCTTGTCCATCCGCTGCTTGAGCCGCATCTGGAAAATGTCGTACACCTTCAGGGCAAATTCGATGTTGCCCGACTTCAGCAGGTCATCCAGGTCGTGGCGGTATTTTTTGAAGTCTTCGACGTCCGACTGCAGAAAATAGAGCTTTTGTGGGTCGAGCAGCTTGATGAATTCGTCGAGCAGCTGCGATGAGACCGAGTCATCAACCTGTTTCTGCAGGATGTGCTGGGCCTCGATCATCTCGACAACCGCCTGCGGTACCTTCCCCGTCCGGGCGTCCCCCAGATTGCCCAGCTGCTGGGCTAAAAGGGTGGTTCCGACCAGCAGGAAGGCAGCCGTTCCGAGTGAGCAGGCGGCTTTCGAGGGGCTATGCAGCTTCATGGGTGTCTCGCAACAGGTGACCCAGGGGAGGGTGGGGAACGTGGGGACCGGGATTTCTCCGGGGACTCTTTCCGTGTGCCGAATGGCTCCGAATCAGCTGGTACCCCCGTCCCCATTGATGCTAATCCAGAGGCGGCAACACAGCAATACCCACCTCGGGGAAGCTCGCGTGTCGACAATCGGGATCACCGGCGATTCGGGAGTGCCTTGGGGAATGTCTCAGGGGGCTTTTCGATTGCGGGGTTGGCCTACCCCACGGACCTCAGTCGGCCGGACTTCGGTTGGGGTGTTGGTTTGGAAGAACTCGAGGTTTCCGATCAGTTCCAGATCCCGATTGGCGAATCGTTCCGCATTTTCGGGAGTGAATGTGAAGACGACTGCCAGTTGCCGTCCGCGGGGGTCGGCGACCAGATAGTAGTGCCACAACATCGGCTGAAGCACCTCTTCGTCTTTGTCGTTGGTGGTCTTGATCGAACCCTTGGCGACCACCCGGTAAGTATACAGGTTGTCGGAGGTGGTGATCCGCTCGGCCTGGATCAGTTTTTCCAGGTTTTTATCGAGGGTTTTCTCGATGTCTGTGCGGAAGACCTGTTCCGGGACATGTTCTCCCGGCTCGGCGTCGGGCAATCTTTTGAGGGTGCATTGAGCCAGCAAATCCCCCTTCTCCACCAACCGCAAAGTGGCCGAATCGGAGTTTTGGTTCAACAGGTGCCACTGCCGCGAGTGGTAGAACCGCAGGTTCCAGAGAGGGGCCTCAAGCACCACAAGTTTTGTCGCGTCATTCGAGACCAAAGGGACTCCCTTGAGGTTCGCCGCCGAGAGCCTTTGCTCTGACTTGGCAATTCCCCGCACGGTCTCCACGGTGGCCATGACATCAAGGCCGGGAGAGACCGTGCCGACGGCCCGCTTTTCCGACTGACGGAGCGTCAGCTTGCTCCAATGCCGTTTGACGACATCGAATTCGACTTCACCCTCCACCGAGACCTTGGCTGCCGCTCCGAAGACCGCTCCCAGCACTTCTCCCTGGAAACGGATCAGGGCGAGACGCGAGTCGAGCTTGGCGAGAGAGCATGTTAGGTTCGACTTTTCGACCGCTTCGATGCCGGTCCAGACTGGCAGGACCCAGGTGGCCGGTTTCCAGCTATCTCCGGTTTCGACCGCCTCACGGGGGAGCAGGGCGGAGACCAACAGGCTGTCGCCCGCCGTCCGCAGCAATTCCAGCTCTTCGATCTTCAGGGGGAGGGAAGGGGACGAGAGGTCGACTCCGGTCTCCGCGCCTTCAGCGAGGATCAGGCGGGCCTCTTCGCGAAGGCTGACGTTGGAGACCTGGTTGCCGGCGGTGATCGAGGCCCCGGCCTGCTCGTAATGGCGGATCGAGCGCAGCGACTGGGCCTGCCGCCCGGTTCCCTCGGTACGCCGCTCCCGCAGGCGGAACCCGGCGGAGACCTTGAGGGGCAGGGCGGATTTCGCTCCGGGTTGTGGAAAGATCTTTCCTTCGACCTCAAGTTTGGTTGAGACCTCGTAGACCCGTGGATCACCCGGATCATCGTCCAGTGTCATCCGGTCCGCTGCCGTCGCGCTGGAGACGGTTCCCCCCACTCCGAGGCAGACCGCCAGGCAAATCGAGAACCACGGCCGTTGCGGCTGGAAACGCATCCCTGCACCTGACCTTTCTGAGTCGCTCCGTCGGGGTATCGGACGGGACAGACCGTCACGTTGACCCTCATCCGAGGCTTGCCCCGACAGAGGTTTTTGTACTGGAAATGGGGAAACTCGCCAACAGGTTTCCCAAACGTTCTTGATCGGCTTGTCTGGTCACTGGTATTCTGGTTCGAGAGGAAACCCGTTACGTCGACCGTCTTTCCAGGCTGAGTCGGACTGCCGGGTAATCGCCGCGCCCGCAGTGCGTGAGGAGACATTTGCGCCATGGACCAGACTGTTGAGCAGCATCTGCTCCAAGCCCGCCGACTGCAGCGCGAGGGGGACCTGGCCGGCGCTTTGCACGCTTATCAGCAGGCCCAGCAGCTGAACGATCTCGACCCCGATGTGCATGACGGTCTGGCTACGGCCAATTACCTGCTGGGGAATCTCGAGCTCGCGGCTGGGCACTTCGAACGAGTGACCCGTCTGGACCCCCGTCGGGGGACGGCCTGGATCAACCTCGGGGCGATCTACAACCGTCTGCGGGAACACGGCAAAGCGGTGGAGGTGTTGCGGCGGGCGGTCCAGGTCGAGCGGAACTCCGGGGCGGCGTTTTTCAACCTCGGGTCGGCATACCGCAATCTGCGGCAATGGGCGCTGGCAATCCCCGCGTATCGCGAGGCGATTCGCCTGGAGCCCAAGGAGGCCGACGCCTATGTGCACCTCGGGATGGTCTATCTCGAGCAGAAGAATCTTCCCCAGGCGACGGCTCAATTCAAAAAAGCGCTTGACCTGAGACCCGACTCCAGGAGGGCGCAGGAGGGGCTGGCGAAGTGTGAAGCGGCCAATCGCGAAGTGGTCACCAAGGAGAGCCCTTTTGGGAGGCTGGTCAGCTCGGAAATGCTCCGCCAGGGACAAGAGGCCGAGGTCGTCTCCCAGCGCCGTCTGACAGAAGCCGAACGCCTGCGCGACCGCCAAACCCTGGTCCGGCTCTGCAGCCATCTGGCCACCCAGGGAGGTGACCTGCTGCAGTTGGTCGAGGCCCCCCTGGCGACGGCCCTGGTCGACCTGGCGAAGGGGCTGACCCTGGCCGATCGACGTGAGCGGGACGCGGCCCTCTCGAACTCGCTGGATGAACTGGTCGCGGCACGCCAGGAGTTCGCTCCCCGGGTACTCGCCCTGCGGCGCACCATGCAGCAGCTGCGTGACCACGAAGAGGCGTTTCAGTGAGCACTCTCTCCCCCTACACCGACGACGTCCTGGCTGCCGACGGATTGGAACGCAGTCGTCTGCCACGGCACATCGCCGTCATCATGGACGGCAACGGACGCTGGGCCCAGCGGCGCGGACTGCCTCGGGTCGAGGGACATCGGCGCGGGGTCAAGACGGTCCGATGGATTGTCGAGGAGTGCGCCCGGTTGGGCCTCGAGCAACTGACGCTCTATTGCTTCAGCCACGAAAACTGGAAGCGGCCCCAGCGGGAACTTGACTATCTGATGGGCCTGCTGGAGCAGTTCCTGATCGAGGAACGGGCCGAGATCATGCGCCAGGACATCGTCTTCTCGATGATCGGGCGCCGCCTGGGGCTCTCGGAGGGGGTCCTGCGGGAAGTCGACAAGTCGACCCGTTGTAGTGCGGCCAACACCGGAATGCGGCTTTGTCTCGCGGTGAATTATGGCGGTCGTCAGGAGCTGGTCGATGCCTGTCGGGAGATCGCCCGCCAGGCAGTGCGGGGTGAGATTGATCCCGCGCGAATCGATGAAAACACAGTGGCCGAGCACCTCTATACGGCGGGCATGCCGGATCCCGACCTGCTGATCCGGACGGCGGGAGAGATGCGGATCAGCAACTACCTGCTTTGGCAGATCAGTTATTCCGAGTTATGGGTGACCTCAACCTTTTGGCCGGAATTCCGCAAACCAGACCTGCTGGCCGCCCTGCGTGACTTCGCATCCCGCGATCGCCGTTTCGGCGGATTGAAAGGCTGAATCTCTCACATGCTGTTTTGGCGACTGGTCTTCGGGCCCATCCTGATCGCGGCGTTTGTGGCCCTGCTGTGGGCCGATCTGCGGCTGGGCCCACTGGCCCCCCTCTTGGCACTGTTGGTTCTCGCGATTTCCACACGCATGTGCTGGGAGTACGTCAGCTTGTTGAGCGTCCGGCGGTTTCGTCTCGACTGGCGTGTGCTGGCTGCTCTGGCCGGAGTGGTGGTGCTCGCGAACTGGATCCCGACAGCAGAGAGTCTCGGATCGGCCCCCGATGGACTGGGGGGACCGGGATCCGGTCTGTGGATGGCCCGGCTCGGACCTTCGATGGTGATGTTGGGGCTGGCCCAGATGGTGTTGTTCATTCGGGCCATGGCCCGCTTCCGTGAGCCGGGGACGACCCTCGAAAACCTCGGTGCGGAGTTTCTGGGATTGGGATATGTGGCGGTATTCGCCTCGTGTACGGCGCAACTGCGCTGGGTGGGTGAGGGACTGCTGGCCTATGTGCCGTTGGCTTCCCTGGTGGTCACGGTGAAATGCGGCGACACATCGGCCTATTTTGTCGGGCGTGCCGTGGGGGGGCGAAAGATGGCACCGCTTATCAGTCCCGGAAAGACCATCGCCGGTGGCCTGGCCGCGATTGTGGGGGGCATGCTGGGGGGCTGGTTGTGGTTGCGCTATGCCATTCCGGGGTTGACGGGCCAGACGGCAGGACCGGCTTGGGCGCTGGCAGTTTACGGTGCGCTGATCGCGGCTGCCGGTCTCCTGGGGGATCTGGCCGAATCGCTGATCAAGCGGGACGTGGGACAAAAAGACGCCCCGGCACTGTTTCCTGGATTCGGCGGGCTTCTGGATATTGTCGACAGCGTCTTGTTCTGCGGTCCCCTCGCACTGCTCTTGTGGAATCTGCTGCCGCTGCTCAGTTCGGTACCTGGTGGGCCACCAATCAAAAACTGACTCCCGTCGTTGCTCCCGGAGGTCTTTCCCGCATGTCCGAATTGCAGACGTTCATCCGGCTCGCCCGGGAGCGGGGGGTCGACGCCGCCACCATCCACACCATGCTGCGTTCGGCCGGTTGGAAAGAGGCGGAAATCTCCCGCGGACTGGCGGAGGAAGTGGTCGCCCTGCCGATTCCCCGGCCTTCCGGTCTCTCCGGGGCGGGGGAGGTGTTTCGCAATATCCTGGAATTCGGCCTGCTGACATTTACCCTCGCTCACCTCGTCATCCTCTACTTCGGGTGCCTCGACCGTACCCTTCCCGATCCGGCCAACCCGCTCTCGTGGAATCTCGATTCCGAAGAGGGACTGAGCGGCCACCGGTTCTCGCTGGCGGCGGTGATGGTGACTTTTCCGCTCTATCTCACGATCGCTTGGCTGGCGGTTCGGCAAGAAGAGCAGCTTTCGCCAACAACGCCAACGCCCGTCCGGCGCGGCTTCCAGTGGCTGATCCTGCTGGTCTCGGGAATGACCATTCTGGGGAACCTGATCGCGCTGCTGTTCTGGTACTTCGAAGGACAGCTGGAATTGCTGACCATGCTCAAGATTGGCGTGTTGCTGGTGTTGGCGTCGTCGGTGTTCTCTTACTATGCCCTGTTGGTGCGGCAGGAAGGTCGGGCCGCTCCATGAACCTGCGGAAGATTCATCGGGTCTACGCCGGCTGGGCGATTGTGCTCTTCGCGATTGCCGTGGTCTGGGCCTTTCAGCAGATTGGTTCCCCGGCCCGCGAGCGGCTGAGGCGGATTGACGAGCAGCGGCTGAGGGACTTGCAGGGGATCCGCCGGGCTCTGGAGATTCTGTGCGTCGACCGGGCGGGACCGGTGCCGCGGCTGGTCGACCGCCTACCCCAGACTCTCGAGGAAATCGACTCCAAAGCCCGGCGCGGAGACGCGGTGGGCTGGGCTCTGGCACTCACCGACCCGGAAACGAAACAGTCGTATGAATACCGGACACTCAGTGAGACAGAATTCGAACTCTGTGCCCGGTTCGAATTGCCGCGACAGCGACGGTGGGAGCCGTTCTGGAATCACCCGGCCGGCAGGGCCTGTTTCCGCTTGAATCTGCTCGATCCCAGCGCGGCCTCGATGAACCGGGTTCCCGGTGAATTTCCCCCGCCGGGAAATGACTGAGGCCTGCAACTGGTTCGGGAGGTTGCAGGGTTGCGGCCCTGCGGCAGCTCTCAGACGTCAGACGGGATCGGCGGGGGTAAGATCTTTGAGTGTGTCGGGCGGGGTGTACCGGAAGTTGCGGCACTGGCGGAAGAACTCCAGCGGATTCTCGTAGACGATCTTGCGGATCCGCGAGTCGGTATGGCCCCGCCGCCGCATTTCCATCACGAAGTCGGGCACCGCCAGGGGGTTCGAGGGACCCCAGTCTCCCGCCGAGTTCACCATGATGCGGTCATCGCCGTATTGCTCGATGATGTCGGCCGCCCGCGACGGGGTGCATTTGGTGGTGGGATAAAGGGTCATCGCACACCAGAAACCGTGATCGCGTGCGACGCGAACGGTATGCTCCTCCACATGATCAATGAGCACCCGTGCGGGGTCGACCCGGCGGTCGTCGAGCAGCATGTCGACAATCATGCGGGTCCCCTTGTATTTGTCCTGCAGGTGGGGGGTATGGATCAGGATCAACTCGCTGGTCTTCATGGCGAGGTCAACCTGTTCGCGAAAGACCGTCGCCTCATTCAGGGTGTTCTTGTTCAGTCCGATTTCGCCAATTCCCAGCACATTCGGCTTCCCCAGGAACTCAGGGATCATGGCGATCACTTCGCGGGCCAGGGAGACATTCTCGGCCTCTTTGGCATTGATGCAGAGCCAGGTGTAGTGCTGGATTCCCACTGCGGCCGCCCGGCGGGGCTCGAAGTCAGTCAGCTGCCGAAAGTAATCTCGAAATCCGTCGACACTCCCGCGATCGAAGCCAGCCCAAAACGCCGGCTCGCTGATGGCGACACAACCCATACGGGCCATGCGCTCATAGTCATCAGTGACGCGTGAAACCATGTGCACGTGGGGGTCGATGTAGTACATGGGAACGCGGATCCGTTCGGTTGAGGCGAAGGGGGAAGACCAGTGCGGAAGGGGAGCATGGTCTTCAGTGGCAAACACGTCTCGGCGATGATAATGCGACCGGGGTCGGTTGCAATCGAAAGGGGGGGGGGCGGTCTGTCAGGGCGGCCGGGGATTCCTGGGACTCGGCAGGAATTTCAAACTTTGGTTTCCAGAAAGTGGTCGGAGTCAGACTACTCCCTGCGGGAGTTGTGTGCCTACCAAAGCCAGCTTCTGAGAATTGTGGTGGTGTGAAAATTTGTTGGCAAACCTTCCGGATGCGCACGGAAGCCTGCCTTGGAGTCACTGCATTTCCTGGGGGTTATGGTCATGATCCGATTCGGGGTGTTGCTGTTCCTCGGCGGACTTGTCGGTCTGTTGCTGTTTTTTTTCAGACCGCAATTCAATCCCTTGCGGCATTCGTTCGGCAGTCATTCGCTGCTGGTCATGTTGTCCCTACTGATGCTGGGAATAGTGTTCATCCTGGCAGGGCGGGACAGAGGGGTTCCCCACTGAGGGCGCACTTAAACCATCTCGGATCTCCAGCTGTCGAAACGCGTTGCTCTCAAACAGAGGATTTGATCTGACGTCCTTGTTCGTCGCCGGATCCATTCGCTGCACAAAGTGTTCCCCAATGCCTGGACGAGAAAAAACGGCGTGCACCGCAGTGCACGCCGTCAGGTCTCAAACAATCAATCCGTGATGTGGACTACTCCACGACCCACGTGTCGCCGCTGTTGAACAGCTTGTCAAAGTCTCCCTGACCCTTCTTGGCCAGTTCGCTCTGCATCTGCTTGTTGACTTCCACATCGTAGATCGGGGCGTCGACCTGCCGGAAGATGCCGACCGGTTCGGGGAAGGCGGGATGCTTGAACCGCGAGAGCAGGAACGCGAGGCTGGGATCAGCCGCCTTCTCGTCGTGGAACAGCAAGTCGTCCTCGGTGATGCCGTTGCCCAGTTCGACGACCTCGGGGGTCGCCCCGTTCAGACGGATCCCCTTCTTGGTCTTCGCACCGAAGACCAGGGGCTTGCCGTGCTCGAGGTACAACAGGTGGTCCCCCTTCACTTCCTTGTCGGTGGCATACAGGAACGCATCGTGGTTGAACACGTTGCAGTCCTGGTACACTTCGACGAAGGCGGTGCCCTGATGCTTGGCGGCCCGCTCCAGGACCATCGTCAGGTGCTTGATGTCGACATCGACCGACCGGGCCACGAACGTCGCCTCGGAACCAATCGCATAGGCCAGCGGCGACAGCGGATTGTCGATCGAGCCGTACGGAGTGCTCTTGGTCTTCGCTCCCAGCGGACTGGTCGGGGAGTACTGTCCCTTGGTCAGTCCGTAGATCTGGTTGTTGAACAGGATCACCTTGAGATTCACATTGCGACGCAGCATGTGCATCAGGTGATTGCCGCCGATCGACAGGGCATCACCGTCACCGGTGATAACCCACACATCGAGGTCCGGACGGGCGGTCTTCACCCCGGTGGCCACGGCCGGAGCCCGGCCGTGGATCGTGTGAAACCCGTAAGTGTCGACGTAGTAGGGGAACCGGCTGGAGCAGCCGATGCCCGAGATGAAGACGAACTTTTCCTTGGGGATGCCCAGGGTGGGCAACACCTTCTTCACCTGCGCCAGGATCGAGTAATCCCCACAGCGCGGGCACCAGCGAATTTCCTGATCGCTGGCGAAATCTTTCGGAGTCAGTACGGGAAGAGTGGCTGTCATGACGTGTTGGGCCTTGGGGGTGATCAGTTCGCGAGAATCTCGTCGATCTTGCGAACGACTTCCGACACGAGAAAGGGCTTGCCTTGAATCTTGTTGAAACCGACGGCATCCACGAGGAAGTTGCCGCGGATCAGCAGCCGCAGTTGTCCGCTGTTCAACTCGGGAATCAGCACCTTACGGTACTTCTTCACAATGTCCCCGAGATTCCGGGGGAACGGATTCATGTACCGCAGGTGGGCATGGGCAACCGACTTGCCGGCGGCAAGCGACTGCAGCACCGCCGTGCGGATCGCCCCGTAGGTTCCCCCCCAACTGATCACCAGCAGATCCCCCGACTCGGGGCCTTCGACCGTTTGCAGAGGGATGTAATTGGCGATCCCGGCGACTTTGTTCATCCGGTTCATCACCATCTTGTGGTGGTTGCCGGGAGAGTAATCAACGTTGCCGGTGACGTCGGCCTTTTCCAGGCCGCCAATCCGGTGCTCCAGACCCGGGGTTCCCGGGAGAGCCCAGGGACGGGCTCCCTTTTCGTTCCGCAGGTAAGGGAGGAAGTCATCGGGAGACCCCTCGACACCGGCGGGACGACCCGTCGGGTGGGTCACTTCGATCTTCTTGAGATCCGAGAACTTCGGAATGTTCCACGGTTCCGACCCATTGGCGATGTAGCCATCGCTGAGAAAGACGACCGGAGTCATGAATTCCACGGCGATCCGAACGGCGTCGAGCATCAGATAGAAGCAGTCGCCGGGGCTGCTGGCGGCCAACACCGGGATCGGGCTGTCGCCATTGCGTCCGAAAAGGGAGAGCAGCAGGTCCGACTGTTCGGTCTTGGTCGGAAGCCCGGTACTGGGGCCGCCGCGCTGCACGTTGACGATGATCATCGGCAGTTCGGTCATCACGCCCAAGCCCATCGCCTCACCCTTCAGGCAGATGCCGGGGCCGCTGCTGGCGGTGACCGCGATCTCACCGGCGAACGCCGCCCCGCAGACCGACGCCATGGCGGCGATCTCATCCTCGGCCTGGAAAGTCCGCACACCAAAGTGCTTCATTTCCGAAAGGCTGTGCAGAATGTCGCTGGCCGGAGTGATGGGGTAACCGCCGAAGAAGAGCGTCTTTCCGGCCAGCCGGGCCGCCGCGGCCAGACCCCAGGCCACCGCTTCGTTCCCGGTGATCTTGCGGTACTTGCCCGGCGCGAGTCGTGCCTTGGGCACGGTGTAGTGGGTGGTGAACGACTCGGTCGAAAAGCCGTAGTTGAACCCGCCACGCAGAGCCCGCAGGTTCGCTTCGACCACCGTCGGATTCTTCTTGAACTTGTCCTGGATCCACTGCTCGGTCACGCCGCGATCGCGGTCGTAGAGCCAGTAGACCAAACCGAGGGCGAACAGATTGCGGGAGCGGTCTTGCTCCTTCATCGACAGCCCCAGCCCCGAGACCGCGTCGCGGTTCAGGCGGGTCATCGGCACCTTGTGCACGTGGTACTTCTGCACCAGATCGCCGTCATCCAGCGGATTCGACTCGTAACCCGCCTTCTGCAGGTTCCCCTTGTCAAACTCATCAAGGTTCACGATCAGCGTGCCGCCCCGCTTCAGGTCGGCCAGATTGGTCTTCAGGGCGGCGGGATTCATCGCCACCAGCGTGTCGACCTCGTCCCCCGGAGTGAAGATATCCTGGCTCGAGAAATTCAGCTGGAATCCGCTGACCCCCGCGAGGGTTCCCTGCGGAGCGCGAATTTCGGCGGGAAAGTCGGGCAACGTACTCACGTCGTTCCCGAAGGAGGCCGAAACGTTGGTGAACTGGGTCCCCACCAACTGCATCCCGTCACCGCTGTCACCGCAGAAACGGATGACGACAGAATCGCGTTCTTCCCTCCGCTTGTCGGAACCGGGGGACGGTTGAGGATTCAAGACTTCCGTCGACGACATGGGGCTTAAAGCTCCTGAGGCTGGACAAATCTCACCGACCCCGCACCCAGTTTGACCGTGAACAGTCTTTTGGGAGGGAGTTCCACCGGGGCTTCAGACTGGTACCGGGAATGACAGGCCGGGTGGGAAGTCTGGCAAGGCTGGGCGAGCGGTGGACGAACAAACGGACTCTGTGGAATACTCAATTGTAGAGGCGATGCCGAAACGCCTCAAGCAGAAATCCCGCGTTCAAACCGGGCCTTGCCCCGGATTCCCAAATTTGCGATATCCCCCTTCCCATTTTGAATCGACCACCAGTGTTCCCTGTTTCCGGCCAGAGATCCCAGCGTTCCTGATGCCCCGCGCTCCCTCCCCCGAGCTGGCCCGCTGGCTCATCGACCACCAGCTCTGCACCCCCCGCGACTTCGCCCGGTGCGGGAAACGCGTGGGTACGTTGGTCGCCGATCTCCCCCCGTTCGATTTCGTCTGGCTCGATGCCCTTGTCCAGCTCGGACGGCTTTCCCCCTACCAGGCACAAATCCTCGAATCTCCCGAGCCCGATCACCTGCTGCTCGGTCCCTGTCTGCTCGTGCGTCCATGCTCTTCGGGAGCCGGGAACCAGACGTGGCAGGCACGGCATACCCAGTCTGGCGCGCGGGTGGCCGTCAAGTTGATTCGAAGTTCTCTGGAAGTGCGGGAACTTTCCGCAGCCTCCTGGCAGCGGCTGGCGCAATCGCTGCGGGGCCTCACCGCTTCGGGAATCCGCGGACCGATTGAGGTACAGCCGACACCCCGCGGTCTGGCCCTTCTCAGTCCGTGGGTGGAGGGGCCGCAGCTCCGCGAACTGGTCGTCCGCAGCGGGCGGTTTCCGCCGGCCGTGGTGGCCGCCATCGGCTGGCAACTGCTCAACAGCCTGCAGTTGCTGGAAGGACTCGGGTTACAGCATGGCGATCTCCGGCTCGAAAACGTCCACCTCACGCCGGGGGGCCAGATCGTTCTGGTGGATACCGGGGTGCGCCCGATCCTCGAGCCCGAACAGACGGTTCACTCCGGCATGAATCCCGATCATTTCGAGGGCATTGCCCCCGAACGGATCGGCACGGCCCAGCCCGCCACCCCCGCTTCCGAGCTGTATGCGCTGGGCTGTCTGTTGTGGCAACTGCTGGTGGGACGTCCCCCGTTTCCCGCGGGGGATCCGGTGGTGAAGCTCTCCCGGCACCAGTCGCGCGATGTTGATGATGTGCGCGAATATGCCCCGGAAACCCCGGCTTCGCTGGCGGAGGTGCTGCGTGCCCTGACCCAACGCGATCCGTCACAGCGCCCTGCAGGAGCCGCCGCCGCCTTGAGGCAGTGGCCCCGTCCCCTGTCCGATCCGCCACGGGTGCTGAAGACGTTTCTGCACAACGTGGAACAGCCAGCCGGGCTCCCCCGCAGCCGTCAGACCCATCGCCGGTTGAGCCTGGCGGTCTGGGGAACCCTCGGGCTCGCGGTGTTCGCCGGGGCGGGAGTTCTCGCGAGTCGCGCAGGATTCGAACCGTCGCTGAAGGGGCTTGGCGTTGACCGGACGGAAACGGGTCCGAAAAAACTCGTCGCGAACGGCACAGATGCAGCCGAACATCCGGAATCGGCGACCATGCTCCCAGTGGCTGCGGAACACGACGGATCGGCGTCGGGTTCGACTCCCGAGACCAAGCTCCCCCGTGGTGAAGTCCGGCTGGCCCGCCATCTTGAGAGCGCAACGCCGTCGGCGGCGCGCGCGCGGGTTGTGCGGCCGCTCCCCGCTCCCGATGCGGCCGGGGTGTTGTCGTTGGCGGGGGGCGAGGTCTACGAACTCCGCGACATCTCGGTGGTCGGGGGACTGGTGATGCAGGGAGAAGAGGAGCTGCCTGCCCGGATTCGGATTTCGGCACCGGGGGAAATCACCGCACAAAGTATTGTCCTGCGGAATGTGGTGTTTGAAATCGCCGACGGAGGGCTGATTGAACCGGGAGAGACCGGGGCCGCGCTCACCCTGCGCACGCAGCGGGCGGAACTGGTGTCCGTCGGCTGCCGGGGTTCGGACCTGGTTCGCGGCAATGCCCCCCGGCCGGCGCTGGTGCGCTGGGAACTGGTCGACGAGCGAGACGTCCGCAATTCGAACCTGCGGCTGCTGCAGTGCGAGTTTCGCGTGGGAGGGGCCGCGGTGGTCATTCCCCAGGTGGTCGCCCGGGTGGAAGTCCGCGAGACGTTGTTTGAGAAGTGTGAGGTCGCGCTGGAGTTGGCGGGGAGTTCGAAGCGGTCTCTGCCGCTGGCGGTGCGGTGGCAGCATGTCACCACGCGCGGTCTGCAGAACGTGCTCCGCTGGTGGGGCGAAGAGGGACCGCCCGGGGGGATCCGTCTGGAGTGGGAACTGCAGGAGAGTGTCTTGCATCTGGCCGACCCCGCGGGGGCGCTCGTGCAGTTGCTGAGCACGCAGTACACAAACGACTGGATTCCGCGGCTGAAAATCGGCGGAGCCGGCAATCTGCTGACTCCCGAGCAGACGGTCGTCCGCTGGCAATCGGACTCCAGCGGCGAATCGCTGGAGATCGACTCGCCGCAACTCGATGTCGAGGGACTGATGAGTGTCCCGTTCGAGTTCGCCGCCGACGAGGGGGCCGCCCTGCAGCCCCTGGGCCGGATCCCGGGAGTCGCGCTCCGCCGCACCCGCCCCCCCGGCTGCGATCCCACGCGATTGCCAAAGAAAGGGGACAGGTCCAATTTCGCAGCCGAGGCCGCGCCCTGAAGTTGGCGACGACGCCTCAGCCCCAGAGGGCGGTCAGCGGTGGACCGGTGGAGATCGGCCCGGGACGGTCGACCAGATCGCGGTAGTGCCCCGCCGGATCGATGCCCAGTGCCCAGAAGATGGTCGCCGTCAGGTCGGCGGGGGTCGCCCGCCCCGATACCGGTTGGGCGGCGGTTTTGTCGCTCGATCCATAGATGGCCCCCGGTGTCACGCCCGCCCCCGCCACCACCAGCGAATATACGCTGGCCCAATGCTTCCGCCCCGGGGCATTCCCCGCGAAGTTCCGTTCCACCGCCACCAGCGGGGCCCGGCCGAACTCTCCCAGGCAGATCACCAGCGTCTCGGCCAACAGCCCCCGCTGTTCCAGATCTTCCAGCAGGGCCGAGAAACTCTGGTCGAACCGCGGCAACAGATGCACCTTCAGCGCTTCGAAGATGTCGTTGTGCGTGTCCCAGCCGTAGGCGTCGGTCTGCGTGGGGGTTTTGTCCTGCCCGCGGATCGAATGGTTCCACATCACGGTGACCAGCGGCACCCCGGCCTCGATCAGTCGTCGGGCCAGCAGACACGCCTGTCCCGAGCGGTGCTGTCCATATCGCTCCCGCAGTTCCACCCGCTCCCGTTCGAGATCGAACGCTTCGCGCACTTGGGCCCGGTCGAGCATGTCGAACGCCTGGCGGTACAACATGTCGCTGTCGGCCAGACGGCGTGGCTGGGCATTCCCGGCCCGTTCGGCCTCCCGCGCCGCCAGATCGAGCGACTGCTTCAGCGTCTGACGATGTCGCAGCCGGGGAAGGGGGAGGTCGCCGCGCGCCTCCAGGCAGGGAAGCGTCAACTCGGGATCGGTCACGTCGCCAATCACCAGTGGTTCGAAATCGCGTCCCAGAAAACCCCCATCCTGCCCGGGAGCGGGGGTCTCGGGAACCAGCACCGGACCATTGACGTGGATGGCGTTGTAAGGAAACCCCGACGGAGGCCGCAGGCGGTTGAGCACCGCCCCCTGCACCGGCTGGTCGATTGGCCGGGGAGGAGGATTCGACGATTTGATCGGATGGAACTGCCCCGTCAGCGTCAGGTAGCTGGCCGAGCCATGATCGAGATCGTCATGCGACATACTCCGCACAATGCAGAACCGGTCGGTCAACTGGGCGACACGCGGCAGATGCTCTCCCAGAAACGTCCCGGGGACCGCCGTGGGAATCGCGCCGAACTCCCCGCGAATCTGCAGCGGGGCCAGCGGCTTCGGATCCCACATTTCCAACTGGCTCTGGCCGCCGCTGGTGTAAACCAGCAACACCGACTTTGCCCGTCCGAATCCGGGACCCAGTACACCCCGTGACGGCTCGGTGCCGTTGATGGCACCCCGGTCCCACCCTCGAACAACGCCCGACAGCAGATGCCCTCCCAGCAGCGCAGCCCCGCCCGTCCGCAGCCAATCCCGGCGGTGCAGCGCAGACAGGTGGGCGGTGGAGAGGGTCAGCATGACAGAAAGTGGAACCCTTGCAGGAGACGCGTCAATCCGTGCGAACCGAACGCCAACGGCAGCACAACACTCACTTCAGTCTATCCGCTCGGGAGGACTGTGCCAGCGGCCGCTCAGGAAGCGGGTTCCAGCACCATCCCCTCGGTCTCCAGTCGCCGGAACATCGCCTGAAACTCCGGCGTGTCATCGGGGTCCCACCAGTCGGACGTGATCGGGTCGGCATAGCCGAGGGTCACCAGCCGACGCTTATCGGGCCGCACCAGGAACAGCGAATCCTTCGGGTCGACCAGGTTGTACATCCGCACCGGGCCCCCGGCCGACTGGTAGGTCGACCGCAAGATCCACTTCGGTTGGGCCGGCAGGTTCAGATGTTCGAGCCGGTCGAGCGCCTCGGGGTCAAGGGTCACCCCCAGCCCGGGCTTCTCAGAGACCCGAATCAGCCCGCGCACCGGAGTGAGCCGTTCCCGCACCACGTCATCACTCCAGCTCTCCGTGTCGCTGTTGAAGTGCAGCCATGCGGTCTTGAAGGCCGCCTGCATGTGCGTGGTGAGCGCCCGGGTGATGTTCCCCCCCACGTTCTGCAGCGAGAACGGCAATTCCAACTGTGCGAACAGCCCCGCCCGCCGCATGGTGTGGCCAATCGGGCTGTGTCCAAGAATGTAGCCATCGGCTGCCCGCTGCAGCGTTTCGAGCGACGCCCCCAGTGGGGCGTGGTGGTAGTAGATCGGCAGCCAGCATTTCTGCCGTAGCTCGGCATACCCCGCGATGTCCTTTTCGGGTAGCGGGTCTTCGAACCCTCCCGCGATGCCAAACCCCGAGATCTTCTCGAGCAGCTCGAACACATGGTCGTCGCTCCCCCCCATCGTCAAATCGTGATGGATCTTGAATCCGGGAGGAGCCACCTCCTGCATCGCCCGCATCTGGTCCAGCACGTTTTCAAACGGCGAGAGGTGATACTTGAGCCAGGTGTAGCCCCGGGCGGCATACTCCCTGACGGCTTTGGCCATCCGCTTGGGATGGGTCGACACCGTCCAGCAGGCGACCGGAATCCACGCGCGCTGCCGCTGGCCGAACAGCTTGTAGACCGGCACCCCCGCCGCCTGACCCATCAGGTCGTACATCGCCATGCCCAGCCCCAGGCTGGTTTCGTCCCCCACCCAGTCAAACGGATTGCTGCCGACGTATTTCTCGCGGACCGCTTCCGCCTCCAGCGAGTGTCCCTCTCCCAGGCCGACCAGCTCGCTGTTGGTCCGCACCACGTACACCACGCGGCGGGTCGGGCCGTAGAAGTGCCCCAGTTCATATGCCTGGAAATCAACATAGGGGACCGAGATCTCGTGCGGTTCGATCGCCGTGATCCGCAACCGGTCTCCCATGTGCCCCGCCCGATCCCGCGCCTGCAGGGCCGGTAACCTCGAACCCAGAGCCCACAGCGCCCCCGCCTTCAACAGATCGCGGCGGGAAAGATCGGCGGAACGCAGAGTCGGGCTGGTCATGAACAGGCTCTTTCTGGAACCAATACGGGAGGCCTCAATCCAACAGTCGGGTGGTGATCATCCCCGGTCTCAAATCACATCCTCAACCTCGGTGTAGACGAACGTGACTCCCCCCGTCGCGTAGTTCGGAACATCGGCCACCGCCGCCTGTCCTTCGGGGGAGGCCAGCAGCGCCTCGAACTCTTCCCGGCTCTCCATGTAGAGATCGGCCACGTAGTAGTACGGCGACGGCTGACCGGTGGGAGTTCCCGTCACCTTGCCGATGGTCCACTTCTTCAACCCCTTCATCTTCTTCGCGATCGGGATGTGGGCCTCGTCGTAGTACTTGTCGAACGCCGCGGGGTCTTTCGGGTGACCGTAGAGTACGAGCAGGCGGATCATCAGAATTCTCCAGAGGCGAGCGATGGACTTCGGAACCAGGGAATCAAATCGACGGATTGTGCACGTGCGGCCAGAGGGGTGAAAGCAATCAGTCGGGAGGGATATTTTCCGGCCGGACCGCGCGAGGTGGGCGTCCGGCACGCTGCCGCGGCTCGGGATACGAGACATGCAGTCCCACGGGAGCGGGGCCGTGGGCCCGGATGCCAACCGCCACGCCCCCCATCGCCGCACCCCCAATTGCCACGCCACCCAGCACGAACGGCGCGAGGGCGACTCCTCCCAGAGAGGCCAGCAGCCCTCCCGCCAGCCCCCCCACCGAGCAGATGCCGAACGAGAGACCCCCAATCGCCAGGCCGCCGCGGGCAATGCCGCCGATTGCCACCACGCCGTCAGCCCGATCCCCCACCGCCAGAATCGCCTGGGCGTGCCCATGGCTTTCTCCCCGTTGGGCGTCGGGGCCGCAGGCTATTTCCCACAATGGCAGCCCCCACAACTCGCGGGTCGACCGCCAGCGCACTCCGCGCCGCTGGCGTCGCCGGGCGAGTCGTGCGGCCCGCCGCGCCTGCCGATCACTCAGTCGCTCTGCCCGTCGCGCGGCCAGCCGCTGCCGACGCTCGGTGATCCGTTGCCGTCGCCCAACCGGCCCCAACCCCTCGGCGACGCGCTCAGAACGCGAACTCTCGGCTCCCGCTGCCTCGGCTGGCGCTGGATCGCCCGGCGCGGAACGGCCTCGCGTCCGGCGTCGACGGCCCCGGCGGGCATGCACTTGCTGCCGCAAGTCGGCCAGCTCCGCTTCGAGTTGGGCCTGGCGACGCTCGAGTTCAGCCACGCGGTCCGTCATGGAGTCGGTCCGGAAGGGCCATGAGGAAATTAGTGTCGGAAATGCCGGCGGCCGGTGAAGATCATCGCCACCCCCAGCTCGTTGCACGCGGCGATCACATCGGGATCATTCCGGCTGCCCCCCGGCTCGATCGCCGCGCGAATGCCCGCCTGTGCCGCGAGGACCAACCCATCGCGGAAGGGGAAGAACGCGTCGGAGGCGACCACGCCCCCCACGCAGCGCGGTCCCGATTTTTGGGTGGCGATCTGCACCGAGTCGACCCGGCTCATCTGACCGGCTCCCACCCCCGTCACCGCGCCTCCCTTGGCGAAGACGATGGCGTTCGACTTCACGTGCTTGCAGACTTTCCAGGCGAACTTCAGGTCGACCAGTTCCTCGGCGGTCGGCTGTCGTTCGGTGACCACCTTCCATTCCTCTTCCGGATCGGGCACGTCGTCGGCCTGTTGGACCAGCAGCCCTCCCGAGACCCGGCGGTAGTCCCACATGCGGTCCCGTCGGGTCCCCAGGGTGGGGCATTCCAACAGCCGCACGTTCGCCTTCCATTTGGGCTTGGTGGTCAGAATCTCGAATGCGGCGGGTTCGAAACCAGGGGCCACGATGGCCTCGACGAACCGGTCAGGAAGACAGAGTTGTTCGGCGGTGGCGGCATCGACCGGTCGGTTGAAACCCAAGATCGAACCAAACGCAGACACGGGGTCTCCCGCCCACGCCTGTTCGAGCGCGGTCGCGAGCTGCGGAGCAATGGAGGCGCCGCAGGGGTTGTTGTGCTTCAGCACGACCGCGGCCGGGTCGGCAAACTCACTCACCAGTTGAATTGCCGCGTCGAGATCGAGCAGGTTGTTGTACGAGAGTTCTTTGCCGTGCAGTTGCCGGGCGGTCGCGAGCGTTCCCGGGGGAGGGTTCGGCTCGGTGTAGAAGGCCCCTTCCTGCTGGGGGTTCTCGCCGTAGCGCAGCTTGGAGCCCCGGCGTTCGAACAGGGGAGCGAGGGTCTGGGGGAAGAGTTCGTCGGGGTGCAGGGTGCGGGCGAAGTAATTGGCGATGGCCCGGTCGTAGCGGGCGGTCATTTCGAACGCCTCGCCCGCCAGTCGCCGGCGGAGGGCCTCGGTCAGTCCGCCGCTGTGCAGCGCTTCGAGCACGACGGAGTATTGCCGGGGATGGGTGATGACCGCCACATGGGCGTGGTTCTTGGCCGCCGAGCGGATCATGCTGGGACCGCCGATGTCGATGTTTTCGATGGCGTGCTCCCAGGAGCAGTCGGGTTTGGCGACGGTGGCTTCGAAGGGATAGAGGTTGCAGACGACAATCTGGAAGGGAAGGATGCCGTGGGCGTCCATCGACTGCCGGTCGGAGGGGAGATTGGGTCGTCCGAGCAGGCCGCCGTGGACGCGGGGGTGCAGGGTTTTGACCCGACCATCCATCATTTCGGGGAAGCCGGTGTATTCGGAGATATCCGTGACGGGGAGCCCGCCATCGAGCAGCGACTTGCGGGTTCCTCCGGTGGAGACGATTTCAAATCCCAGGGCATGGAGCCCGGAGATGAAGGGGAGGAGGTCAGTCTTGTCGCTGACGGAGACCAGGGAGCGGAGTCGGGAATCACTCGGGGCGGACATGGGGGGCAGACAACTCAAAAGTGCGTGATCAGAGCGGCGAGGTGTGCTGAACAGTTGAACTCAGCAACCTGTTCGGAACTATGACAAGTTTGCGCAGCGACTTCCACCCGCCCCGTGGCGACGAACTTCCAGTTTGTCGTACCCGCTCGCCCGGTCGCACAACCACGCCCAGCCCAGCCGGCCGCGCGGCATCACTCGCCCCGCAGGCTGAAAGTCTACGCCACGACGTGGCGACGAACGTCCACCGTCCGTAGACGGGTTTTCAACCTGTCGCCGCTCGGCCCACTCATCCAAATCCCCGCTGCCTGGTGGCGTGAGTTTCTTTGGTTTAATAAAGCGGAGTCCCTCATCCATCAATATTCTCCGATCCGTCCCGTGGCGACGAACTTCCAGTTTGTCGAACCCCAACCCCCGCCCGCACCGCGTACCACTTTTGGTTTAATAAAGCGGAACAGCGACCCATCCACCACCTCCGATCCATCCCAGTCCCGTCCTGCGGGTTTTCCAACCTGCAGAACAACCGCGATCCACCAGCGACCCCGCCTCCCGAGCACTCCGTCGGAACTTTGGTTTAATAAAGCGGAGCGATAACCCATCAACAGTTTCTGATCCGCTCCGTGGCGACGAACTTCCAGTTTGTCGAATCCCCAGGTCCCGCCTGCGCCCCGCGTACACCTTTGGTTTTATAAAGCGGAGCCCCTGTCCCTCCCACCGACCTGATCATTTCCTGACCACCCGCCCCGTCCCACCATCCCCCGCACGCTTCGTCTCCCGTCTGCGGTACGGATAAACAACCGCCTCCTCATCCTCCACCCACTCCCCGTTCAGCCAGCTATACGGGTTGTCATACCGCAACGACCGGCAGGCCATGTCTTCGAGGTGGCGGGTCAGCACCGGGTCGTAGCCCCACATCACGTCGAGGGCGTCGTTGAACTCCTGGATCAGCCCGACCGAAAACGCCTCCTGCTGCATCCGCTGCTGCCAGGGAGGCGCCCCCTTGCTGATCTTCGGGTGCCGGACTTTGATCGGTTTCATGAACGACTCGGCCCAGCTTGGCTCC
>JBKDUK010000085.1:0-9673 GCA_046339535.1 Planctomycetaceae bacterium
TCACCAGGGCCGCGGAGAGCAACACCCGGCTTTCGAGGGGCTGGACGACCGTGCGGCGCGGCGCGCCAGGGCGGCGTTTCGCGGTCCTTGAGCCAGACCACAGACGCGCGACAAATCGACGGAAGTGGAACCGGATCATGAACGGACTGCTCCAGAGGTGGTGATGGGGACTTGTTTTCGACCGGGAGAGTGGGGCGGACACACCCGGCCGGACACACCGGCGAACCCCCCCGCACCCAAGGATTCTTCAACCCGCTCGCCCCGATTCATCCGCCGGGGCTCCGCAAGGGAATGCGACACCACAAGTGCCTGTTCCACGCGGCAAAATGCCGGGACAAACGGCTTACGAACCGCGAGCAACACGCGCGACGGCTGGTTTTCAGCGGCACTGGCCAGACGACCACAACTCCGGTTTCGCGCGACCCGACGGCGTCGATGACCGGCCGCCCCCCGCACCCTGTTCCGCTTCCCCAGACTCAACCCGTTTGTCAGTCGCATGCCTCAGGTCTCCGGTTTTGCAACTCGACGCGCGCAGGCTCGGGAGCGGGCGACGATTGAGACGGCGAAGTCTCCACCGGCAGCGGCGCAGAACGTGGTCCAGACACTGGTGCAAGTCAGCCGGTGGAAGGGTTGCGGTGAAAGTCCCGCGACGGCCTAAACGGAGCGCATTTCTGCGGAGAAACTCCGCAGTCTGCATTTCCTGCCAGAGCGACAGCTGGCCGGACCAGAGCGACCTTGCCCGAGACCAGTCGGCTCTGCAACCCACTTCGACCCACAAAGTGATGAATGCGTCGAAACGAGGGATGAATCGGCTGTTTTTTTTGGGGACGGAGCGATTTGGCGGGTCCGGGGCCGGTGCGCGACGCCAATTTGGGGGCGCCGGCGCGAAGCGTTGGCAACCCCCGCCGCAGGGCAACCCGCCCCTGCCGGCCCCACCCGGACCGCCCGGACCGGACCGGTCCGCCTCCGATGGATTCCGGCAACATGGCGACGCCCCGCACCCGATCGTCGCCCGAGAGCCCCCGGGGAAACGGCCCGCAGGAAACATCGGCGTTCCCAATCGAGAACGAACTCCTGCGTACGATCCCTGCTGGGGATTTCTACCTTCGCCAGGACGCGATATCGGCGTCCCCCAACAGGATTGACCCCGGGTCGCACAATCCCTGCCGGGGATTTCTACGATCGCCTGGGGTTGCCAGAGCGCAGCGCCGGCTACCCCAGGTCAACGTCCCCCAACAGCGGCCCAACACTGAAGGTGTTGTCTACGAGGGGCTGGACGTGGCTCACTCATCTGGCGTAGTCGCATTGGACACCAGGACGCGATCATCGGCGAGGCCCGGCCCAGAACGGCCGATTCGTGATAGTCGGTGATGATGTTCACCCCCCCCATCATCCCTGTCTGATTGAGAGGTCCTGATGCGAAATCACCCACAATGGACGCCGCCGTGGAGCCAACTCCTTCCGAGTTGAGTCGTTAGTAGACAACGTCAACTTGGGGTAGGCACGTGCCGTGCCTACCCCAGGCTATGGGAGACAAGCCCTGCAGGCTTGGTTCGTGCCCACCCACCAGTGATTTGAGAAGCACACCCGGCACTCACCGCACCTCTCAGTCTTTCACCCCGGGAAACTCCGGGAACCGTGCGAGGTAGTCGGGGTGAACTCCTTTGAGCCAGATGAAGTCTTCGTTGATGTAGACTGCCGAGACAATGCGCGGCAGCGTGGCCCCCAGGATGGCCGAGGCGAAAAACAGGAGGCACCCCAGTGGGATCAACGACGCCGCCAGGCTCGCGGGCTGCTGCTTCTCCGAGGTGATCCCCACCATCAGCAGCCCCAGTCCCAGCATGATGCCCCCCCAGGCCAATCCGATCGTCCAAATGCGGGCCACCCGGCGCGACTCGCAGAGGCCGACCCGAATCGGGGCCTGCTTGCGCAGCAGGCCGGCCACGATGACGAACACCAGCAGACCCAACGGCAGCAGCACGAGAGTCCATTTGGGATACCAAGACACTGTCCGGGGCAGCCACACGTCGGCCGGACGGTTGGTCTTGATGCAGACGTACGGCAGCTCCGCATCCCGGGTCATCACCAATTGATTGCCGTCCCGCCAGATGCCCGACTTGGGGGAGTGCCCAACCCCTCCGTCTTCATCGAAGTACTCCCCACAGAACCGGCACTTGCGGGCGATCGCCTTGATCTCTTCGCCGCACAGGGGGCAGAGTTTGGTGGCCGCTGGGCGTTCGGACATGAGCGGGAATCCCAGTGGGCGATTGGCGGGGGACGGACGACGGGACCGGCTGGGGCGGGGGCTGAGTTCGGTTCACCACACGACAGTATCTTACCGGCTGGTCAAAGTGGCGTCTGGAGCGGCCGCCGTGAACCATCGGGACAGTTCCAGTTGTTGCCCGGAAGAACGACTCCGTGGTCAAGTCCATGTTGTGCTGCTGTGCGCCAGCATGGTCTTCAAAAGGGACTTCGGGCCGCTTCGCAGCTCAATTCGATACCCGCATCAAGCCATCGGCCGTGACCGATGTCGAACGTGTCAACGGAAACCACGACGACGGCCATCGCCTGCAGGTCGGCGAGAGAGGGCCTGGAGACGCCTGGAGCCGACGATGTGTTCCGTCTTCGCCGGACGATGATCTCCCGGAAACAGTGGCAACCTCGACTCAGTTGGGGTGACGCATCTCCAGGATTCTCAGTTCAGCGCGGATCCCCGAGTGAGACGATCTGAAACCGGCTGTTGTGCCGTTGCCTCGTCTCGGCCTGTTGCACACCACACTCTCCACACTGGGGAATCGGCACCTGCTTTGCCACGCCCTTTGAAAAGTCATGGTGTCGTCCATGCGAGCTGACTTTCCGCGAAGTCTGTCGAAGCCGCTCTCCGATGATGCACGAACTCATGTCGTCCCCTCCTTTCGGATGAACCAATAACAAGTGCCACCGGGTGAGTTGCAGGCAACGGTTCGCCCTGGAGTTCGGCAGTCATCATTTCATGATCTTTTCACCGACCGCGTCTTCAATCTGACGAATCGAAACCGTCGCCTCCTGAATCTGCCCGTCGGCTTCGGGACGGCCGAGTTGCTTCGCCAGTTTCCCCAGAACCAGGAGCGACTTGGCGTACTCATATCTGGCCTTCAGGGCCGTGGCCTTCCGGCAACTTTCCCCGGCAATCCTCCAGGCCTTTTTCACCTGACCTTCATGGGCATACGCCAGACTGAGCTCCCGAAGTGCGTGCGGCCGTTCGGGCGGCAGCAACCACGAGAGGCGATTCGCCCATCTGGCGATCTTTGTGAAACGCCGCCAGACCATGGCGGCATTCCGCGGATCCCTGTCGTCCAGAGCCTCTGCATGCCGCCGCAGGGCGGTCGCCAGCTCGCACAGCACATTGGTATTCATGGTGACGATATAACGACTCTGCCAGCAGATCTGCCAGGCGTGCTCAAACGCAGACAAGGCCTCACCACTCCGCCCGTGGTGTGTATGCCAATATCCGAGCGCCATTGAGGCAGTTGACGCGGAGAGGTTGTTGCCCGGTTGGGTCTTCGTGCATTCAATCAATTCATCGACCGGAATACGTCCCTGTGTACAGCGGGCCATTGCATACACCGCCCAGGTTGCGAACCAATGGTCCTCGTGGCGCACACACGAATCAAACAGTTTTTTTGAGTATTCGAAACAGTCGACTATGCTTCCCAGACCGTGGAACCCGAGAATCATGACTGAATACGATGCGTGGAGTTCGAACAAATCGCCCAGTTTCGTAAAGGCGATTTGACCCGGCTTGGCCCTCTCGATTGTCTCTTCATACCTTCCCGCGGCGGCGGCACCCAACGCGGAGTGGTTGACTGCGAGTGCAGATCCCCACTGATCATTCAATTCATTGCTCAGGTCGATAGCCATCTCGTAATACCTGGCCGCTCTCTGATGCCAGCCCACTACGGCCATATCGTTGGCGTGAACCACATAGTTGATGGCCAGGGCCGGGGAACGCGGCAATCGTTCGGCACCATTCAGGCCGACCAGGGAGGCCCAGACCAGAAACAGGGCATCATGGGCATACAGCGACCATTCGAGTCGGGCCAGCAAATGGGTCGCCAACCCGGATGTCGCGTCGGGTGAACCGCGATTCAATCGGGACGGAAACCAGCAGTGGATTGCCTGGATGACCGATTCTTTCAGGATCCCCCAGCAAAAACCCACACCTGTCTGGGGCACAGGAACCCCGATCATGCGCAGCCCATTCCTGTAATGTCCGATACTTTCGCTGATCAGCCCGAGCTTTGAGGCCAGCTCGCCCTGGATACCGCTCAATTCAGCGACCTCAAAGGATCCCTGCACCAGCCCAGACGCCAATCCCAACTCTTTGCGGGCGTCTTCATAGCGACCGAGAAGCATGAACGCTTCGCTCAATCCCCGGCTGATGCGATACTGGACAGCCCGCGGCGCGACTGCGGCGTTGCGTTGGGCGATGGCGAACTGCTGTACGGCCACATCGAGTGCCGACTGGCTGCGGGCTTGCCGGGCCGCGGCCAGCGCGTAGGCGAGCGCCTTTCGCTGCTCTCCAGCCGCGTCGTAGTGGTACGCCAGATCGTACACTCGCGCCAGAGCACTCCTGGGCTCTTCACCCAATCGACCCTCCACGAGCGAGTCCAGCTCCGCATCGGTCAACCCGCCGACGGTTCGTTCGATCACCTCTGCCAACGACCTGTGGATCGACTTCCGCACGCTCTCTTCGAGCCGATCCAGCACGGCATAGCGGATGCGGTCGTGGTAGGTGTCGACCTTCGCTCCGACCACACGCAGCAGTCGCATGCTCCGCATTCGCGTCAGGGCCGACTCGGGTGACTTGGTCAGACCGGCTGCCGCAGCGGCTTCGCCCAATTCCACCGCCTGTCCCGACACCGAGACGGCATTGAGCAGGGGCCCGGCCTCGGGCGGCAACTGCGTCAGTTTCTGGGTCAGCACTCCATGGATGTCGGTCACGTGGAATGCATCGGCGTCGGGATCAAAGCAACCGGCGAGCTCGGTGAGCAGAAAGGGGTTGCCGCCAGTCTGGGCGTGAAACTGCACCGCGCGTCGCCGGACAATCTCGTCGTCGCGTTCCAGCAGATTCACGATCAATTGAGTCGTCTCTTCCAGCGACAGAGGCCCCACAGCGACGGTCCGGTCTCCGAAATCGACACGATTCTGCTGCTGGCGGGCACTCCATTCGGTCAAAAACGGGCTGGTATCGGCCTCATCGGAACGGAAGCTTCCAAGAAACAACACCGCGGGAGCCGCGGGCGGCCGCAGCACTTCAAACAATGCTCCCGCGCTGTCGACGTCGCCCCATTGAAGATCGTCAATAAACCAGACCAGGGGGGTTCGCCCACCGATTCGGTCGAGGATCAACCGCAGCGCGGCAAAGGCCCTTTGCCGGATTTGCTGCTGATCGAGAGCATCCAGCCGGCCACCGGGTGCCCGGGAAACAACATCACATCGGCGCAATACCGGAAAGACTTCCGCCAGCAGGCTGATATCATCCGGGAGCAGAAGCGCGGCTTCCGCATCGGGAAGCGAACGCAGGTGCGAGGTCAGGGCATCGACCAGCGTATCGAGCGCTTTGTACGGCACCGATTCGCGGTCGTAGCATCTTCCCGACATCACCACCAGCGAACGATCCTGCCGGAGCGGGGCCAGAAAATGCTCGGCCAGGCTGGTCTTTCCCTCACCCGAGCGCCCCTTGATCAAGAGGACGAGTGGAGCTTTTGTGCGTCGAAACAATGCCAGCGCATCGGTCAATGCAGCAAACTGCGATTCACGGCCGATCAACTGACCGGCCTGGGCGGTCACTCCAGTCGTCGCTGCGGCCGATGCTGCGACGACCCCCGCAATGTGCAGAGGATCAGGACGTTCACCGGGATCGCGTGAGAGCAGTTGCCGGCAGAGAGCCGCCAGATCGGATGGGATGGAGGGATCCTCAGGCAGCGGCGGCGCTTCGTGCTGTTGCTTGTTCGAGAGGATTCGCCAGACGTCACCGTTGAAGGGGCGGTCTCCCGTCAAGGCCTCAAACAACATCACTCCCACAGCATACCAGTCGGCGGGCGGACCAATCTGCCCCTCGACGGCCTGTTCGGGGGCCATATAGGCTGGCGTCCCGGTCAAACCCCTGGTCGTCACGGCTCCCACCTGGCCCCATTCAGCAATGAGGCCGAAGTCGAGGATCACCACCCTCCCTTCCGTGCTGACCATGACATTGCCCGGCTTGAGATCGCGATGGACAACGCCCCGGCTGTGCAGCGCCATCAATCCCGTGACGAGCTGGCCCAGTCCGGACCGCAGGCGCGTCTCATCCAGGTTGCCTCCGGGACGAACATAAGCGAGAAAATCACACCCCTCCAACAAATCCAGAGTGATAAACCATTGCCCTCCATCGTTTTCGAGAGTGTGCAGACCGACCAGATTCGGGTGCGTCACATCCGAGAGGACCCGAAACTCGCGTTTGAAGCGATGGAGCGAATCTCCACTGACAGCCGGCAGTGTCTTGAGTGCAACCCGGAAGCCCTGACCGAGATGCACTGCTTCGAAAACACCTCCCATGCCGCCGCGCCCCAACTCCCGAACCAACCGGTACTCTCCCAAACGCGAGGCCGCGGGCGCATTTCCCGAACGATCGATCATTTGCGGCTCGTGGGCTGCAGCCAAAGACACGCCGCTGGTGTCGAGGAAGACCCGCCGAATCAATCCCTCTGACCCGGGGAGCCGAGCGACGTATTCCTGTGCCGAGGGAGACTCCCCATTCTTTCGCCTTTTCCGAACCTCCAGTTCCAACAAGTTGCGCAACAGAGCCGGCTGCAAATCCGGAGAAACCTGGGAATGAAACGATACGAGATCAGCCCCCCCCACTTCCCAAGCCTTGGCAAAACTCCGGCAAATCTCGTTGATTTGGTCGAACGAATTCGCCGTGATGGACACCGCCGGGTCATACACCTGCGTCGCATGGGATTCGACAAGCGATTTCTCACTATCGTCCATCAAAGCCTCTCCCTCTGTGGCATTATTCCACGGCAGTGATCAGGCAATGCTGAGAAAACACGGGGACGTCTGGACTGGCCTGAAGGACGGGAACGGTTTCAGAAGCTCGCGCCAGCCCACGGCCAGAAGACTCCGTGCAGTCATTCACCCCGTGTAGTGTACGCAGGCTGCACTTTCAATCAATCCGGGGACATCAGGGAAAAGAGTATTTCGCCCGTTCTTCCCAGAAAGCATTCGTACTGGAAGGACAATAGATATACGCCTATCCAGTCGCTTTTGACAATTCCGGTGCGAGGATGGAGCAGGCTCCGCTGCCTCAATCGTAACCTTCACGCAGACAACGGGAGGAGTAACTCCTGGGTGGCACCCCGCGAAACGGCAGTTGGGTGTGATTGGGCCGCCCCTCGGGCGATGGCGACCTTCACACCAGAGAGACACACCGGCGGGGTCGCCACATCTCAAGGACCGATGCTGTCAACCCACACCCATTACCGTGCCACTGATCATTTGCTATCAAGCCGGTCAATGATCGAGAACGGCGAGCGAGGTCCTCGTTCAAGTCAATCTTCTGACCCAGTCCCCGCTCGGGCGACCCGGCGGGGAGGTCTTTGTCTCCTGTGAATTCCGACCTGTAATTCGGAGCGATCGCTGCCTCCGGGCCGTGAGGGTTTGATCGGGTGTGCGTTGGGCGCATCCACCGCGGGAAGGACGAAGAGCAGACCAGTCGCGATTGGAGCCCGAGAGAGTGAATCAGGAGAAACAAGACAAATGGCGACACGATCGCGGTATCGGGATGAAGAGAGAGAATGGCGGGCCTGCGCACAATGGCTGGCCGATGCATTTTCCGCGGAGGGCGCCCTCCCGGAGCGTCCGATTCCTGACAATAAATGGTCAAGGGGACAGGGCAACAAGAGGCAGGGCCGGCATGGCAGGGGGAGAGCGCGGCCCCATCGTTCCACACATACAGGAAAGGATCAACCCGATACGGTTTCAGGAAAACCAGGGTTCGCGACATCCTTTGCGTACCGCTTCCCACAGCCCGGAATCCGACCGATCTCTCAGTCTTTCACCCCGGGAAACTCCGGAAACCTTGCCAGGCAGTCGGGATGGAAACCCTTGAGCCAGATGGAGTCTTCGTTGATGTCGGTGGCCGCGACAACCCCCGGCAGTGTATCCCTCGCGAACGCGGAACTGCGGACGCGAGATGTGCCTGAGTGGACGAATGCGTGACCCCCGATCATTCGAGAGCGGCAGCCGGTCATCACGGTGGGTCGGGGTCGCAAGCTCGTCAATGTTCCAAGTCCAATGCGTTGAAGTGGTGATTTCTCCCCATCCCCCTGGGTCCACCCATGAACGAAGACGAAGTCCTCGAGCGAATCACCATGGATCCCCGGATTTTCGGCGGCAAACCGATCATTCGCGGTCGCCGTCTGGCGGTCGAGCATGTTTTGGCGATGTTGGCGGCTGGCGATTCGACCGAGACGATTCTTGAAGGTTACCCCTGGCTCGAGCGTGACGATGTTCGGGCATGCCTGGTCTATGCCCGCCGGCTCGTCGCGCACGAACGAGTCGAACCTCCACAGATCGTCGGCACCAATTCATGAAGGTCTTGCTCGATACCTGCGTTTGGGCGGAGCCTTGGCCGCCTTATCCGCAGCAGGGCATGATGCGATCTGGGCTGGCGATTGGGATTCTGACCCAGGCGACATGGAAATCCTCGCGCTCGCGTTCCAGCAACAACGAGTTCTCGTAACACTCGACAAGGACTTTGGGGAACTCGCCATCGTACGACGCCTTGCCCATTCCGGAATGGTCAGACGGGTTGGTTTGGCAGCCCGCGAACAGGGACCGACGTGCGCTCGAATCCTGGAAATCCATGCGGATGAGTTGTCGGCTGGCGCGATCATCACGGTCGAGCGGAGTCGTGTCCGTATCCGACCGCCGACCCGCCTGGAAACATGACGGGCAGACACAGCAGCGGACCTGTCGGAAGTGCATCCTGATTGGGAACTGAACCCCAGGGTGTTCTCATGGGGCCCAGGCTCAAGCAATTGTCAGTACCCCGACTGCCGGAGGACATTTCCACCCTGCCCAAGGTGGATGGGATCTGCGCTGTCGTTCTCAACACGATTTCGCCACGGACCGGCTTCGCCACGGACAGAATATCTCTGGGGCAAACCAGCTCTGACAAATGTGGCGACGAACTTCCGGGTTTGTCGTTCCAAGAACAGCCCGATCCAAGCCAGCCCGCGGCCGGAACGTTTTTCGCCGGATGGATGTGAGGTCACACCCACCCGGCGAAAACTTCTCGGCCCCGTTGTCACCGCCGCTGTCAGGAACGACAGCGGGGCGCGACTACGCCGCCGGCTTCCCCAACTGCTCGCGCAGGAAGGCGTCGAGGAATTCCTTGATGTCGCCGTCGAAGACCTTGGCCGGGTTGTTCGACAGGCACATCGTGCGGTGATCCTTTACCCGCTGCGTCGGGTTCAGCTCGTACGTGCGGATCGTGCCGCCGCCGAAGCCGATCTTGGTCTTTTCACCCCGCTTGGCCGCCTGTTCGGCACTGCGCCGTTCGAGCTCCATCTGGAACAGCTTCGCCGTCAGCATCTTGCGGGCGAAGGCCCGGTTCTTGTGCTGGCTGCGCTCGTTCTGGCACTGC
>JBKDUK010000086.1:0-6228 GCA_046339535.1 Planctomycetaceae bacterium
AATCGACCTTGCTATTATAAAAGCAGTTTGATTTGGAGTTTGTTTTTTAAACTTAATATTTCTTGCCTCAATCCATTTTTGTATGGCTTTTTGAGGTGGTCTTTTTCCTGGTCTTCTACCTTTATCTACATTTATTAAATAATCCTCAGATATAATTGATAAAAAAAGCCCATTAACAGTATCTAAAACTTCATAATCAAGTGAACTAATTAATTGACCAGTTGCAACTTTATCCGCACTAATCAATTGTTTAGTTAACTCAGCGACATACTCACGTCCTAAAGCTTCTAATTGTTTTTTTAAATTTCTAAGTTGTAAGTTTTCCATATTTAAGCAAATAGAGCATTAACCCAGTCCTGTCTTGTTGGATATTGAACAGAGTCAATAGTCGTATATTTAGTATCGAATATAACTATTTCATCTCTAAGCTCAACATCTACAAAAGTATCTGGACTTACAAATTGATAACCATTAGTTAAAAATTGAAAACTAAAGTTCCAATCTTCATCTTTAAATCTTACACCACCAGGTATTTTTTCTAAATTAATTTGTATCATTTTAAACATTTGATTTTTCTATTACTATCTTAACAAAAGAACCTCTTATTTGGTCAGCAGTTCCTGTTACTGGTGTATAACCTATTAAAATCCAAACATTCGAACCCCAGTCAATTGTTGGTGTCAAGATAGCTGTTGTTGTTGCATTGTCAGTAAATGCATTAGTAACTGAAGTTGGATAAACTTGATTATTACTAGCACCAGTTGTAGACTTAACTATTACACTTCTTTCGAATTGTACAAACGTTGTTGTTGCACCAGTTGTTAAAAAGTCACCAAGTAAAGTCGCAGTAGATATATTATTACTTGAATTGGAATACATTCTAGTTCTGTAAACTGCTGCTGTACCTACTTTAGTACTTCTAGTTTGTATATAAACTATATCACCAGCTGTAACTGTACCTGCTGGTATTAAAACTGAATATAAAGCAACTGTTGATGAAGTCGCATATGCTGGTGAATTATTACCAGTCGCATAAACTGTTAAACCAGGAAATGATGCTGTAGCGAACTCAACTCTACCACTAGAATTTGATAAAGTTAAAACTTGACCAACTGATGCAAGATTTGCAACAACATTAGGAGTTCTAACAGTCATAGCAGTTCTAGAAATATTAATTGCGCTTCCTGTTGTACCACCAGCTCCTAAAATTGACAAACCTATTTGTTCATTACCACTTGTTCCTCTATAAGCAATTTCAGTTGTATAAATCTCACCAGCAGTTGAACTAGTATTACTTATCAAAAATCTATCTGGTTTATTCCAAGTAAAATTAGTATTATTTAATTCAACTTGATTATTCTGAGAAAGTGTAGCTCCATTTATTAAAGTCTGTTGAAATGTTAATTGAGCAGTTGGACCTGTTGGACCTTGAGCTCCATTTGTACCATTACTACCTGCTGGACCAGCTGCACCATCAGGACCTGTTGGGCCTTGAACTCCTGATATACTTGCATATTCAACTTGTCCACTAGTACTTGTTAATTGTAAAACATCACCAACATTTACAGATGAATTAACAACACCAGGTGTTATTATAAATAATCTATCTTTTTGAGTTGTTACTTCAGTATATTCACTTGTTACTAAATCTTGTGTTCTTAATTGTGCTTGAGTAGGTGCTGTAAAAAGGCCACTTTCTTCAGCAGTATCATTAGTTTTTATAGTAACTGAATTAGTTGTGTCAATGTTTACATTTGCTGTTGCATTTACTTCAAAACTACTAGCATTTGTAAACAATAAATCAGTACTATTAACATCAATTGTATTACTTTGAGTTAATAAACTATCATTAATTAAAACTGTTTGTAATCCTAAATCATTAGGACCTGTTGGACCTTGTGTTCCTGTTGGGCCAATTTGAGTATACATTACTTGAGTTACAGTTAAAATAATTGATGGTATTTCTGGTCTACTAGGATTACTTTGAGCAGCTCTAGCTAGAATTCTCATATCAGTATCATTTGAATGCCACTTTAATTCAAGATAATCACCAGCATTTATAGTCAAAACAAAATTCCAAGCTGCAACTAACTCAGTATTATTACCTTGTAATTCTAAAGTTGTTGAAGTCCATTCTATATTATTACCGTTTTTAGACAACCATATTTCAATTTCATCTGAACCTGAATCTGTTTTCTCAACTTGAGCAGAAAATTGTAAATTATAAGTTCCACTATGGTCGAATAAAATTTGTGTACCATTTTGAATACTTATTCCATTAGACTCTGCTGTTGTATCATAACTAAATATATTTGCATAAGTTGCACCTAAATTAGTCTGTAAAGTTGTGTCATAGGCTGATATATAATAACCTAAAACACCACCTGTACCAGTTGGACCAGCAAAACCTTGTGGACCTGTTAAACCTTGACCACCTGTCAAACCATTTAGTCCTTGTGCTCCTGTTGGACCTTGTAATCCTTGTGGACCACCTGGTGTACCTGGTGTACCAGCTGGACCTGATGGTCCTTGAAATCCTTGTGGACCTATTAATCTATATTGAGTAACTTCTGGTGTTAAACTTGAAGTCCAACCACTTATAGCCTCAATAGGTGTTTCACAATAACCATATCTTAATGGAATCTTTAAAGTAAACTGTGCAATCCAACCATTCACATTATCATCAGTTGCCTCAGTTGCTGGGTCAAAAACAACATCACCAGATAAACTAACATTCATATCTACATAATATGGATGTTGTGACATCTCTCTAACTATAGTAGCTAGAATATAATTCGTGTCTGAAAGTGTATCTTCGAAGTTATCATCACCTTTTTGGATTTTATCCATCAAGTAAATATTAAACGAATAAAATAATTCTTGATAACGATTTGCAGTATTACCTTGAGTAATTCTAGTGGTCGTTGGTTCGACCCACAAATACGGGAACAACATTGGTCTTGAAGCACCTATATCAGATGTTTCACCAAATCCAAAATCATTTATCATTTCATGCCTAATTGAAAGGTCACGAAATATTGCAATTATACGATTAATCGTTATAGTATTATTAGCCATATTTTTTACTATTCATTTTATTCATTTGTTCTATGTAGTCATCTTTTGTTTTCCACCAAGCCAGTAGATTTAAACATTGTATCCAATTTAACTGATAAACTTGGTCGTGCTTGGTTATGTCACCACCACTTAATCTATCAATCATTGAAATCCAAGTCCATCTACCATCTATTTCAGGTTCAAATGCTGAATTATAACCTGTTTTTGGTTTACTTTGATATAACTTTTCATAGTTCTTATTTAACTTTTGTTCCCATTGAAAAAAAAACCTATTGCTGTCATAATTTTTGAGATTTGTAACTTATCATTAAACAAATCTGCTCTCCATTGTAGGTTTTTTGTATCAAATTTTTCTTGTATATAAACTTTCTCACCAGTTTCAGCATCTACTTGTTCCTCTTTTAAAGGTCTTAGTATAACTGCAACTAAATATGGAAGTCCTTCTATATTATTCTCATATCTACTTTGTAAAGTTTTAATACTTATATATTCACCAGCTGATAAACTATCAAACCTCTGAGGTAGACAATATTTAACACCATCTATTTCTATAACATCTGTATCTTCTACAGTAGGTGTATCTAATAAAAATTTCATTGCTTCAAGATTTTCTTGATATTCAGCAAGTGAAAGGTCATCAAGCTCGTTTTCGTCAACCTTACATAAAACTTCCATAAGTGAAAGTAAATAAAAATCTTGAACCATTTCCTCTTTTTCTCTTCTTTCATTTAACTTCATAAAATTAATATATTGACCTAAACTAAGCTCATTCCACTCAGTTGTCATACTAATTTCTTTTTCATTTAAAACAAACGTTTTCATACTTTAATATATTTTATTTTTTATTTTTTTTAATAGAATTTTAAAAATTCTACATTTCCTTTTTTCTTCTTATGTGAATAAACACCATATCTCAAGGCATCTAAAAGGTCATCATTTAACTTAATCACTTCATCATAAATAACATCACCTTTAGACTTCCAACTATATAGTTTATATTCCTTCAGTAGATTAGTTGACTCATGATAAATATAAATCTCACTAGATTTTATGCAATTTATTCCTGCTTTAACATCTTTTATTGCCTCTTTAACATTAAAACCTGCTCTTTTTAACTCCTCAATAACTTCTGGTCTTGCCCAGTCACAATAAATAGGTTTTTTATCTTCAATCAAGAAACTTAATTTGTTTTTAAGGTCAACTGCAGTCAACTTGCCTTCAAACAATATTTCTTTTACATATATCTTAGAACCGACATACATAATTTTTACAAGTGCAGTATTGTGTGTATAACCAAAATCTAGTCCATAACACCAATCAGTATATTCAGGTTCGTCAACATACTGCTTAAAATGACTATAGACTCTCGTACTTGCGGTTGGTCTTTCACCAAGAGCATATATTTTATAATAGTTTTCATCTACATTAATTAAATTTTCAATATATTCTACTTGTTCTTTTGATAAAAAAGGATTGTCTTTATAAGTAGATTTTATTAATACAGTTTTTGATTCATCTTTTAATAGGTCATATATCCAATGTTCTGTATCTGATGGATTAAAGTCAATAAATACTTGACCACTTGTTCTTAAAACGAGTTGATTGAATACCTCGAATGAAAGTTCATTTGCTTCATTACAATACAATATATCACGTTTTCTACCTCTTATCTTTTGTTCTGAATCTGTTGCAAAGAATTCAACTGAAGAACCATTTTTAAAGAAATATGTATGTTCTGTTTTATGGTGGTTTGTTTCTTGATATAAATTCATTTCTTTAAGTATTTCAAAAAAGTCACGCATTATTGAAGCTCTTAATGATGGGAAAGATTGTCTAACTATTGATATAGAAATCTTGCTTTTTAGACACAAGGTAATAATTAATTGTAAAAGTGAATAAGATTTACTACTTCTACTTCCACCTTGATTTAAAAGATATCTATAACCTTTATGTAAAGCTTCCCAGTTCATTTCAAAAACTGGTGTAGCATTAATCTCCAAGTTCATCTTTTTTTATTATATTAATGTTTATTCCATTTATTTCACCAGAAAGTTCAATCTTTTGTGTTGAATAAATACCTGTAATTTTATTTAATTCCTTTTTTAATTCATTCCAAAGTTTTATATCACCTTTTGATTTTGCCTTTTCTAACATTTCCTCATATTGATATATTGCTTCTTCTACTGCAGCATCATTAGTTCTTTTATATCTTTCTTTAATCTCTTCTTTAGCCCATTTAATGTATTCATAAGACTGTGTTTGTCCATAACCTAAATCATCTTGTAAAAAATCTAATATAGACTTAGTAGACCAGTTTTCTACTAGTCTTAATTTAATTATTTGAGCTATTAAATCGTCTTTTGTATATGCAGCTTTTGCCATTTTTCAGGTTGGTTCGTTTTTATTATGAATTAATTAAAATATTTTCTAATAATTCACATAAGTCATCTAGTTCTTCTTCAGTTAATAGGTGAGATGGAATAACTGCTTCCCAATCAGTTCCTTCTACTTTGGTAAATACACCCATTTCAAAATCTTTACCATTTTCAGTCACTGATATACAATCAACAACGACTTCACTGTTAATCCAAAATATTCCAACTATTTCATTATAAGGTTTACCTAATATTTTAAGTAATCTTACTATTCTATCAATTTTCGGGTCCATTTTTTATATTGTTTTCATCGAAAAAATCATCTACATCATATAATTTAATATCATCTATAACTTCTAAACCAATTAACTTTTGTTCACTCCACCAACTCATTAACTTTTTATAATAGTTCTCTATTGAGTTTTTACAACTACATCCTGTTGTATAAAAAGGTGCATCTGCATCAACAAAGGTTTTATATAAACTAAATACTAAGTCTATATCTTTAGATTGTGGTACTTTTATACCAGCTAGTCTATCTAGTTCTTTTTCTATACTTTTATTAATCTTCATTTTAGTTAAAATTTATTTTTGTTTCCCAAGTGCCTATAGTCTTTTCATATAACATTCCGATAAAAGCCATTGCTGATGCAATGAATATATCATGTATAAATATAAAACTTATCCAAAAATTCGAACATTTTAAGCAACTTGTTAATGTAATTAAAATCCATTTATATAGTTTATTAGGTAATAACTCTAAAAGCCATTGAAT
>JBKDUK010000087.1:0-2459 GCA_046339535.1 Planctomycetaceae bacterium
GCCCCCCTCACGAGACGCCGCTCGGAACCAAACCCCACAGCTCGCCCCGCCCGCCGACCAAGAAATCGACTGGCGTCCCGAGCATATTGGGCCTGTTTCCCACAATCAACTGATTGTCAAAGAGCGGTTTGGGCACAAAACCCACATTCGAGTTCCCACCCTAACAATCGACAAAATCGATTTCAATGGACCGCCTCCCGATTTCTGTCAAAACGCCTGTCTCTCCCGGCCGGCGCCCCCCCGGGCTTGCCACCCAGCCCGCCTCTCTCCCATACTCGCGCCCCCTGCTCTTCCCCTTGCCCCCCCTTCCGTCATGTACGATCGCACCCGACTGATCTCTCTGTTTCGTGAACGGGCCCTCAAGTTCGGCGACTTCACCCTCGCCTCGGGCCGCAAGGCGTCGTACTACCTCGACGGCAAGCAGATCTCGCTCCATTCCGAGGGACTCCGACTCGTCAGCGAGGGACTGCTCGACCTGCTGGCCAACACCCCGTTTGACGCCATCGGCGGGATGTCGATTGGGGCCGACCCCATCGTCGGCGGCGTGCTCGCCGTCGCCGGGGCCCGCCAACGCAACCTCTGCGGATTTCTCGTCCGGAAAGAGGCCAAAGGTCACGGCACGCAACGCTTCATCGAAGGCCCCGTCCAGCCCGGCATGAAGGTCGTGGTCATCGACGATGTCGTCACCACCGGCGGCAGTGCCCTCCAGGCGGTCGAACGGATCCAGGAATTCGGCTGCGAGGTCGTGCAGATCGTGGCGGTTATCGATCGCCTCGAAGGAGGAGCGGCCAACTTCGCCGCCAAAAACCTTCCCCTCGCCAGCCTGCTGACCATCCGCGACTTCGGCATCGAACCTCCCGCCGTCTGAGCCGCCGGGGGTCGCCGTCGACCGGGTTTCGGCTGCGGCCAGGTTCGCGCTCCGTCGGCCATTGGGCATTGCCCCGCCCGGTCCCTTCCGGTTCATTCCCTCCGGCTGTCCGACCCGGCGGGTTCGTACCGGCGTCGCTGCTTTCCCCGGGCGCGACCGGCCATTACGATTTGCGCAGACCTGGAAATTCTCTCTGCGTTGTGGAGCGTTCCCCCATGCGCCTCCGGTGGCCCCGACTGCTGTTGCTGTTGTGTGCGCTGGGGGTGACCGCAGTCCCGGGGCGATCCGCAGCCGCCCCCCCCGCCGGCACCGACAATCGGCCCCCCGTCGAATTCCAGCGTGAAATCCGCCCGCTGCTCGCCCGGCACTGCTATCGCTGCCACGGTCCCGATGGTGCCAAACGGCAGGCCGACCTGCGGCTCGATTCCCACGCGGCGGCGACCGCCGATCTGGGAGGCCGGCGGGCGATTGATCTGGTTGATCCCCCCGCCAGCGAACTGCTGGTGCGCATCACCACCGCAGATGAATCGCTGCGGATGCCTCCCCCCAGCGCGGGTCCGCCGCTGACGGCTGCCGAGACCGAGCTGCTGCGCCGCTGGATCGCCGAGGGGGCTCGCTACGCCCCCCACTGGCTGCAGGCCCCGCTGAGTCGGCCGCCGGTCCCCGCCGATCCCGCCACCAGCCACCCCCTCGATGCCTTCCTGGCGCACCGGGCGCGCGACGCCGGTCTGACCGCCGCCCCCTTGACCTCTCCCCGATTGATGGTCCGGCGGCTCGCCCAGGATCTCTGCGGCCTCCCCCCCGCCGCCGTCGGGGTGTCTGTCGACACGCCCCTTGCCGACGACGCCGCCTGGGGAACTCTCGTCGACCGCCTGCTGGCCCATCCCGCGTTTGGCGAACGGTTCGCGACCTTCTGGCTTGATCTCGTGCGCTATGCCGACACCGTCGGCTATCACGGCGACCAGGAACACCCCATCGCTCCCTACCGCGACTACGTCATCGAGGCGTTCAACACCAACCTTCCGTTCGACCAGTTCACCCGCGAGCAGCTGGCGGGAGATCTGCTGCCCCAGCCCACCCCCCGGCAGATCATCGCCACCGGCTACAACCGCGTGCTGCAGACGTCGCATGAAGGGGGAGTCCAACAAGCCGAGTACCAGAAGAAATACGACGCCGACCGGGTTCGCAATTTCGGGCAGGTCTGGCTGGGGCTGACCACCGGCTGTGCCGAGTGCCACGATCACAAATACGACCCTTTCACCCAGCGCGACTTCTACAGCCTGGCCGCGTACTTCGCCGACGTGGACGACACCCTCACCTTCAAGGGGGGAGACAGCAACCCCACCCGGCGGGAACCCGAGATGGAGGTGTTTGACGACACCGATCTGCCACAGGTCGAGGCTCTGAACCAGGACCTGGCCCGTTTGAAAGCCGATGGCACCGACCCCTCCGCCGCCGGGCAGATCAAAAGGCTGCAGGCCGAACTGGCCGCCATTCGCCAGCGGGCCCGGCGGACGATGATTACCCGTCGCCGCGAGCCGCGGGTGATCCGTGTGGTGAACCGGGGAGACTGGCAGGATGAAACCGGCCC
>JBKDUK010000088.1:0-51115 GCA_046339535.1 Planctomycetaceae bacterium
TTTGCCGATGAAGGGCGACGCATGAAGAAGGAAATGTTGGTCAACGCGCTCCAGCCGGAAGAAAGCCGGATCGCGATTCTCGAGAACGGAGTTTTGGAGGAGCTTTATATCGAGAGGAACAGTCTCGAGAACTACGTTGGAAACATCTACAAAGGCCGGATTGTCAACATTGAGCCGAGTATTCAGGCTGCGTTTGTTGATTTCGGTGTTGGAAGAAATGGATTTCTGCATGTCAGTGACGTCGAATTCCAATATTACAAACATCTCGTCGGCCCCAATGAACGGTACGGCAATGGCGAAGAGAGCGACGATGACCGTCGTGGTGGACGGGGACGCACGAATGAAAGATCTGTCCGGAACAAGCCTCCGATTCAAGAGATTTTCCGTCGCGGGAGTGAAGTTCTCGTTCAGGTGATCAAAGAGGGGATTGGTACCAAAGGGCCGACGCTGTCGACCTACATCAGCATCCCCGGCCGTTACCTGGTGCTCATGCCGGGCCTTGGGCGGGTTGGAGTAAGCCGCAAGATTTCCGATGAGGGAATCCGCCGGCAATTGCGGCAGGCATTGGAGTCGTTGCGGCCCCCCAGAGGTTTGGGATTCATCATTCGCACTGCGGGAATTGAGCGTTCGCAGAAGGATTTGCAGCGGGATCTCGACTACCTGCTGCTGCTGTGGAAAGACATTGTCGCCAAGATCCGCCAGACGAAGTCCCCGGCCGGGATCTATGAAGAGAGCGACGTGGTCATCCGCACGATCCGGGACATTTACAACAAGGAGATCGAAACGGTCTGGATCGACTCCCAGGAGGCCTACGAACGGGCCCGGGACTTCATCCGTCTGGTGCTTCCCAAGCATGTCGAACGGATCCGCCTGTACTCGGGCAAAGAACCACTCTTCCATCACTATCGGGTGGAAGAAGAGATCGCCCGTATTCAGCAGCGGCGTGTTCCTCTCGAGGGAGGGGGCTCGCTGGTCATCGATCAGACAGAAGCCCTGGTGGCGATCGACGTCAACAGCGGCAGTTCCCGTTCCGACGATGATGCCGAACTTTCGGCCTATCAGGTCAATCTCAAGGCGGCCCAGGAGATCTGCCGGCAGATTCGCCTGCGGGACCTGGGAGGGGTGATTGTCAACGACTTCATCGACATGCGGGAAGAAAAACATCGCCGCGGAGTCGAGCGTGCCCTGCGTGAGGCGATGCGTCGGGACAGGGCCCGCACCAAGGTTCTCCGCATCAGCCCGTTTGGGCTGATCGAAATGACGCGGCAGCGCATCCGGCCGTCGCTGCGGCGCAGCGTGTTCGAAGACTGTCCCTGCTGTCACGGCACCGGTCTCGTCAAGACGGCCGAGAGTATGTCGATTGAGGTCGTGCGGCTGCTGATGAGTTCTGCCCATCGGGAGCAGGTTCGCCGAATCACGGTCGAAGTGCACGAACGGGTCGCCGCGTTCCTCAACAATCGCAAGCGTCGTGATCTCATCCGCTTCGAGGAAGAGAACGACTGTTCAATCCATGTGGCGTCCCGCACTGATGTCAGCCCTGAACACTTGATTCTCAAGTGTTATGATGCCATGGGATCTGAATATAAGATCACATCTGCGGAGCCCTCGAAATCCCCTCGTTGATCGAATATCATCCGAGGTTCGTTGTCCATGGCCCTTGAAAACGATTCCCAGTGTGGGATCGGTGCGGGGGCAACGAGGCAGTTTGAGAAGAGATCTGCCTCGCTCGTTTGTTCTGCGGCCCCCCGTTGGGAGGCCTTCAGGGATGGTTTGGGAGAAGTGAATGTTTGCGATCATTGAAGATGGCGGCCGTCAGTACCGGGTGCAAGTCGGCGCCAAGCTCGAGATTGACCTCCGTTCGGATGTGCAGGGGGGAGATTCGGTGCGGTTTGACCGGATTCTCGCGGCGGGCGATGCGGCTTCTGGCAAAATCGGTCAGCCGGTGATTTCTGGTGCCGTGGTTGAAGCGAAGGTTGTGGAACAAGACTTCCGCGGACCGAAACTGGAAGTTGGCAAGTTCCGTCGTCGCAAGGGCTACATTCGCCACAACGGTCACACCCAGCGCTACACGAGAATTCAGGTGACTTCAATCGCCGTCCCTGGCTTCGACACGGTCAACACCCCAGCGAGCAGCTAGGTGGCGAGCGGCGAGGTATTGGATTGCCAGGCGTGGGCAGGGGGATGGTTCACCTCCCCCTGACTCGGTCTTCGTGGTTCTGTGCGTTGTCGGGCTATCCGTGGCAGTCTGCAGTTGAGCGTGGCTGACTGATGGCCGCGGGGCTCTCCTGGTGGCAATATGGGGCTTTGGGTGACGGGCTCTGAACGGGAATCGAAGGGCCATCCCAGGATCGCTGCTTGCGGGCGGCATTCCATCTCCGGGTAGATCATGACTGTCTCCAGCAATGCGCAGGCCATCGAGCAACTGAAGTGGCGAAAGTTTCCCGTTTTGAATGACGGGTTCGTCTGCCTGGTCGACTGCATGGGAGATGATGCAGCGGTGGTTCAGGCCGCCCGTGTCAGTTATGGCGATGGGACCCGGCAGCGCTCCGACGACCGCACACTCATTCGTTATTTGTTGCGACACCGACATACCACCCCCTTCGAGATGGCGGAGCTGAAGTTCCTCATCCGCGTCCCGATGGATTGTTGGCGGCAGTGGATCCGGCATCGGACCGCGTCGGTGAACGAGTACAGCACGCGGTATTCGGTGGCGATCGATTCGATGCAGGAAACAGCTCCGCACGAATGGCGGACCCAAGCGGTGCAGAATCGTCAAGGAAGTGGTGTCGAGCTCCCCCTCGATTTGGGCGAACGGCTGACTGCCGAAGAGCATCACTTTCAGCTTCAGGCCCGCCAGTTGTACCTCCAGCGACTGGAGGCGGGGGTGGCCCGCGAACAGGCCCGTAAGGACCTGCCTCTGTCCACCTTCACCGAGGCCTATTGGAAAATCGACCTCCACAATCTGCTGCATTTTCTCGCGCTTCGATCCGACGAACACGCCCAAGCGGAAATTCGGGCGTACGCCCGGACGATTGGAGAGCAGATTGTCTCCCAACTCTTTACTGTGGTATGGGAGGCGTTTGGAGATTATCGGGTGCGGGCGTTACAGCTTACTGCGCTCGACATTGGAGTGATTCAACGACTGGTTACCCGTCCGCGAGACGCCGAGGCGGTTCATTGGACTGAAACCGATTTCCTGGACTGTCAGGATTCTTCCTGGGCCGGGCTCCCTCGCAGCCGGGAACGGGATGAGTGCCGCCGGAAGCTCGAACAGCTTGGTATTCTGCCGTCGCGCGAGCCTGAATCGGTTTAGGAGCCGTTTCTTGCCGCCCAGCCCAGACGGGCGATCACCCAGGTCGTCTTTCTGTTGTGGTGTGAGCCGCCTGCTTTGGTCCCCCCCATCGGGCATGCTTTTGCACTGATAAATATCAGAGGCAGGTCCAGCCTCCGTCGACCATCAGGTTGTGTCCATTGACATATTCGGACGCATCGGAGGCGAGGAACACGACGGCTCCCTTGATGTCGTCATTCTCGAGCATCCGCCCAACGGGAACTCGCTCGCAATAGCGTTCCAGGAATGGTTGTGGTTGATTGTTGAAGTAACCCCCGGGGCTGATGCAGTTGGCCCGGATTCCCATTTTGCCATAGTAGCAGGCCAAATACCGGGTGAAGTTGACCATCCCCGCTTTCACGAAATTGTAAGTGGGGGGCTGTTTCATTGTGGTGCCTGCATAGAGCCCTGGATCGTTCGAAACAACTCCGTAGATACTGGAGATGTTGATCACACATCCTTTCCGGCGTTCCACCATGTCCGGCAGAAACGCATTGCACATCTCAAAAAGACCAGCGAAATCTCCCGCCGCGCTGCGCAGGCACTGTTCGGCCGTCTGATCTGCCAGCCCCCCAGAGTGTCCGTCCCGGGCCAACGCGCTGTTCACCAGAATATCCAGCCGTCCAAATTGCCTCAGGATCTCCTCGCGCAGCTTCTGGATCGACACGGGATCGCAGATATCAACCTGCAGGCCATGTGCATCCCAGCCGGAGTCCCGCATTTTCCTGGCGAACTCCCGATTGGTTTCCAGCGATCGCGACGCCGTGATCACGGTCGCCCCCGCTTCAGCCAGCCCTTCGGAGAGGCTGCTGCCAAACTGAGGGCCCGCTCCAGCCGTCACCAATGCAACCCGTCCACGGAGTGAGAAACGGTCCAGTATCGCCATCGCCTGAGCTCCCATCCAGAGTTGTTGAATCGTGATCGTCGCAGGGATGCCAGCCATTCGTCAACCAAACCGATTGCCGCACCCGGACGCCCCCAGACGCCCCCTTCGGACATGTGCTGGGTCAGGATTGAAGGGAGTTGCTCTCGGTTCAGCCAGATGGCTTTCCCGAGGAAAGCCACTGGATCTTTTGATGGCAGATCGCTTGGCTTTGGTGCATGTATCGCAATCGATATCGTGACAGGGAATTGCTTTGGGATGTAGAGTCAGGCTCCGGGCTACTCCGAAGAATCCGGTCGTGCCAAGGATGCCCACCGTACGGATCGCATGCATGGGGGAGTTGGAGTCAGGAGCGGATGGGTCTTCCGGTCAGCAGCGGGTTTGCGGGTTACCTCCAGTGAGGCAGACTCTGAGGAGAGTTGCGTTCCCCGTCGTTCCGCAGTCAGGAACAGTCGGGGGCTTGGGGAGACCACCTTTTGCCGGACAACCTGACGATGCCCACTGGAGAACTGCTGCTGGTTGAGGATGATGTCACGCAGAGTGAAGTGCTGTCCGAGTTATTGCAGTCGGCCGGTTTCTCGCTCGATTCGGTACAGACTTGCCGCGCTGCACGGGCCCGACTGGAACGGAACACCTACGACGCCATCCTCTCCGATCAAAACCTGCCCGACGGAGAAGGTCTCGAGATTCTGACACACGCTCGCCAGTTGCACTCGGACATTCCGTTCTTTGTGCTGACGGGAGATCCCTCGATTTCCAGGGCGGTCAAGGCGATTCAAAACGGGGTCACGGACTATTTCTCCAAGCCCTTTGATGATTGCGAGTTGGTCCGACGCCTGTCGCAATCGATTGAACAAACTCGCAGCCGCCGACGCCAGGAAACACAGGAAACGCAGCTTGGTAGCACTGGGAGACAGACACCTCTGATTGGTGAATCGCCGGCGATCAGGCAACTCCGTCTGGAGATAGAGACGGTGGCGCTGGCACGGTCGACAGTGTTGATTCTTGGTGAGAGTGGGACTGGAAAAACCCTCACCGCCCGCGCGATCCATGAGCAAAGTCCCCGTCGACACGCCCCATTTGTCGAGGTCGACTGCGGTTGCTTGTCCGAGTCGCTGTTGGAGAGCGAGCTTTTTGGCCATGTCGCCGGGAGTTTCACGGGAGCCAACCAGAATCGTGCGGGAAAATTCCTGCTGGCTGACGGGGGGACGATCTTCCTTGACGAAATCGGAACCGCCTCTCCCAATCTCCAGCTGCGCCTGCTGCGAGTCCTCCAGGACCGCAGTTTCGACCCGCTCGGTTCGTCGAAAACCTGCCGCGTGGATGTCAGGGTGATCCTCGCGACGAATGGAAATCTTGCCGAATTGGTGCGGCGGGGAACCTTCCGGGAAGACCTCTACTACCGCATCAATGTGATTACGTTGCGTCAACCCGCACTGCGCGAACGGCTCTCGGATATTCCCGGGCTGGTTGCGTTTCACCTGCACCGTGTTTGCCAGGAGATCGGCAGGCCGACTCCTGCGTTGTCGAACGAGGCCTCCCTCCGGTTACAGCAGCACGATTGGCCCGGGAACGTCCGTGAGCTGGTCAACGTTCTGGAGCGTGCGGTGGTCCTGTCACGGGGGCCGATCCTGCTGGAATCCGACCTGCCTCTCGAGTTGCGGCAGTGCACTGGTGAGACGTCGAATCCTCCCCTCGTCGGCCTGCGGCGTGAATTGCTCGTCCCCGAACGACAGTTGATTGAACAGGCGCTTAAGAAACATGCGTGGAAACGTCAGGCGGCCGCGCGGGAACTGGGAATCGATCGAACCACCCTGTACAAGAAAATGAGGAAGTTTGGCCTGGGCTGTTACGAACAATAGAGAAACCTCTGTCGGCCGAGGACAGCCGGGCCCGCTCTGGAGGTACAGAGCCGGTTCTGGGGGGACGTGGGCGGTCCTTTGGGATCCGCCAGTCCCCGACCAAACCGCCTGGATGTCGGGTTCAGCGGAAAGCCCACGGAAATAGCCCGAGAGACGAGCTGCGGCCACATTCTGAATACGTTCCACAAGCCGCGGCAACCTCACGCAGATGACTTTCCCAGTGAGAGGCCCACCGGGGCGGCTTTTGTAATCCTTACAAGTGCCCCGATCATTCGTGGCAATCATCTTGACGGGTTTTTCATCGTGTGAGACATTTCCGCTCCATTCCGGCAGTCCGCAGTTCGCGGCACATCCCGGGCGGTCCCTCCCCTCTCGATCATCCCCCAATTCACCTCCCAGACCATTCCGGTCGGAATTGGCCCGTCGACCCTGCAAAGGAGTGCAGTTTCCGTGAAGCTTTCGACCATCACTTTTCTGGGCCTGTGTGCCACGCTGTGTCTTCTGCCCGCGGCCACGTTCGCCCAGGCCCCTGCCGCTGCTTCCGAGAAGGGAGACAAGGGGGCAGGACGGGTCGCCGTGATCGACGTCGGGCGGATCCTGCAGAGCTATGGAAAATTCAAAGACTTCGAGGCTGAGATCAAGTCCGAGCAGGAGCAGATTCAGGCCGAGCTCAAGTCCCAGAAGGAAAAGTTCAACGAGAGCCTCAAGGTTCTGAATGAACTCAAGGCCGGCAGTCCGGACTACTCCAAGAAGGAGGCCGAGATCGCCAAGATGAAGACCAACATCGAAATCTTCCAGCTCTCGAAGGAGCGGGAATTGTTGCGTCGCAAGCATCAGTTCAGCAAGACCGTGTTTGACGAGATGCAGGAGGCAGTCACCAAGGTTTCCGACCACTATGGATACAGTCTGGTGATCCGTCATTCGCGCTATGAGGCCGATTCCACCGATCCCCGCATGGTCCAGATGGCGCTCAGCCAGCCGGTGGTGTGGAGTCGCAAGCGGGATGACATCACCGAGGCGGTGTTGGAGGTCTTGAATCGTCGCTATGAAAAGTCGGCCGGGGCTGTGACTCCGGCGGGTGCCACCCGTCCTGCGGCGGGTGCCAAGAAGGCTGCTGTTCGTCCCGCGGCTGAGTAAGCGGTTTCCCCCGTTCTTCCAGGTTTCCTTCTCCGCTTTGGACATGTCGAACAGAGCCCAGCACACCCTCGCCCGGACCGTGACGGTCGACGGCATCGGATTTCTGACCGGTGCCGACATCCGGCTGAGATTCCTCCCGGCCTGTGTCAACACGGGGATCCACTTTCATCGGGCGGACCTTCCCGGCTCGCCGTTGATCCCCGCCCGGCATGAATTCATTGTCCCACGGCAGCGCCGCACGGCGATTCAGCGTGGGCGGGCTGTGGTGGAGATGGTCGAGCATGTCATGGCGGCGCTGTCGGCCCTTGAGGTCGACAACTGTGTCGTCCAACTGGATGCTCCTGAGCCTCCCGGTGGAGACGGCTCCAGCCAGGTCTTCGCCGATGCCCTGTTGCATGCGGGGTTGGTCGAGCTGGATCGTCCTGTGAAGACCCTCTCCGTCTCGCACCCCGTTGCGGTGGGGGACGCGAACCAGTCCATTCGCGGATTGCCGACCGGACGCGGAGGGCTCACAATCCGCTACTCGCTCGACTACGGCCCGACCTCACCGATCGTTCCCCAGGTTCACGAAGTGGATCTCACTCCGGCAACCTTTCTGAATGAGATTGTCTTCGCACGCACCTTCGTTCTCGAACAGGAGGCGGTCGCCCTGCGTTCCCAGGGATACGGTCGTCGGGCGACAGCGAAGGATTTGCTGGTGTTCGGTCCCCAGGGAGTTGTCGATAATGAGTTACGGACCGCCAATGAGTGTGCCCGGCACAAGTTGCTGGACTGCATTGGTGATTTCGCACTCTCCGGACATTGCCTCCAGGGGCGGGTGGAAGCACACCGTTCCGGGCACAATCTGAACGCCGAATTCGTGCAGCGGCTGATGTCGACTCACGATGCCGGGATCCTGCGGTCTCGTCACAAGGCCGCCTAGTCAACACCGCAACCAGGCCGAGCAGAAGGGAATCTCGCGAATGGCCCGAACAATCTCTCCGCGTGCCGAGGTCGACCCTCGGGCACAGATTGCCGATGATGTCTTCATCGGTCCCTTCTGTGTGATTGGCCCCGATGTCTCGATTGGTCCGGGATGCCGGCTCGACAGTCATGTCGCCATCGTGGGACATACCGCGATTGGCGCGGGCAACCGGTTCTTTCCCAATTGTGTCATCGGGGCCGAACCGCAAGATTATGCCTTCTCTGGAGCTCCCACCCGGGTGGAGATTGGTGAGGCGAATGTCTTCCGCGAGGGGGTCACCGTGCATCGCGGTGCCGAGAAGGAAGATGGGATCACCCGGATCGGCAATCGCAATCTGCTGATGGCCAATAGCCATGTCGCTCATAATTGCCACGTTCATGACAATGTCGTGCTGGTGAATGGCGTGCTGCTGGGCGGGCATGTGCATGTCCATGACTACGCGATCATCTCGGGCAACGCAGTGGTACATCACTTCGCGACCCTGGGAACGCTCTGCTTCGTCAGCGGCGGTTGTCGGGTCCCGAATGATGTACCCCCTTACATGCTCGCGGTCGGCTCAGACGATCCCCGTATTCTCACTGTCAACCTGGTCGGGATGCAGCGACGGGGTATCGCGCCCGAGACCATCAGTCGCGTCCGCCGGGTGCATCGCCTGATCTTCCGCGAATTCAAGACCCTCGACACCGTCCGCAACGAAATGCTGGAGGAGTCTGGCGGCAGTCTGCCGATTGAGGTCGTACGGCTGCTTGACTTCCTGGATCGTCAGAAGGACGGGCGTCAGGGACGACAGGGGGAAGCCCGTCGACACAAAGCCCCCGAGACCGACTCGCAGACCAATCGTACCCGGAGAGCGGCGTGACCAATCTGACAGGTGTTGTGGTGGGGGTGGGGGCCCTTGGCCGACACCATGCGCGGATCCTCTCGTCGATGGAGGGAGTGTCGCTGCGAGCGGTGGCCGACTCCAACCAGGCCGCGGGCGAAGCGGTGGCGGCAGCCTGCGGAACACGCTGGGTTGCCGACTTTCGCGACGTCCTGTCCGAAGTGGACTTTGCTGTCGCGGCTGTGCCTACCTTCGCGCACGAGCCCGTGGCCACCGAACTGCTCGAGGCGGGTGTCGACGTTTTTGTCGAGAAACCGATTGCTCTCAATTCGACCGAGGCGACCCGTCTCGTCGAACTGGCCGCTGCGCGCGACCGGATCCTGCAGGTTGGGCATATCGAGAGATTCAATCCAGCCTTTGAAGCAGCCGCACCCCGGCTCGCCGACGCCAAGTACATTCGGGCCGAGCGAATCAGTCCGTATTCGTTTCGGTCGACCGACATCAGCGTCGTGCTCGACATGATGATCCACGACATCGATCTCCTGCTCGCCGTGACCGGTGAATTTCCTTCCCGGATCGAGGCGCTGGGGGCCTGCCTCCTGGGTGACCAGCCCGATCTGGTGCAGGCTCGCCTGGTATTTCCCGGGGGCTGTATCGCTGATCTGGTCGCGAACCGGGTCTCCCCGACAACCGTGCGGTCATTGCAAGCCTGGAGTTCGGCCGGCTGCACTCAGATTGCCTTCGGCTCCCGCCAGGCCACCTGCTGGAGTCCCACACCCACGCTGCTGTACGGTGCCAGTCCGCTGGAACGAAGTCGGCAGCCAGAGGCCAATATCGAGCAGCTGAAGGGGGCGATTTTCGGACAGTACATCCAGCAAACCGAGTTGCCGGTTGCGCCACAGGATCAGCTCACTGCCGAACTGCATGATTTTCTGAACTCAATCCGGACCCGTCAGTCGCCTCGAGTGGATGGTCGTCAGGGACTGGCGGCGCTGCAGGTCGCGGAGCTGATCTCTCAATCGGTTGAAGCACATGCCTGGGACGGAGATCTCTCGGGTCGCGTTGGACCGATGGTTCTGCGGCCGAATGCATTGCCTCTGCGCCGTGCCGGTTGAGTGAATCGAGACTCCAGGCTGCTCACATTCGGATTTCGGACCTACACCTTGATCTTGCGGATATACCGCAGGAAGTCCTGATCGAGACGATTGAGGTCGTCAGCGACATGTTCGCGAAAATCGGCGAGCCGCTCGGTGGGGGTCAACCATTGCAGCCGCGGTTGTTCCCGAAGCTTGCGAAGCAACCGGCAATAGGCCGGTTGCCGGGTGCGGAGCAAAAAATAGGTCAACGCCCATGCTTCGGCATAAGCGTCGACGGCTGTCTCTGCGTTGGTGAGCCGGGCATCACTCGACACCAGAGTCTCGAGGGAATCGGGGCGCCGACGTTTCGCCGCGAATTCCAGGAATCGTTTCAGGCGGACCTCGTTGACCAATCCCACCGTGCGCCATCCTGACCGGCTGGTCAGATCGGGCGTTTCAAAGAACATCGCCATTCCCTCGGTCAGCCAGAGTGGATTGTCGGTCATGCGCACATGCAGGCCCGAATTGAAGGCGATCTGGTGCGTGGCCTCATGCACCACGGTGGCGATATTGAAGGGATGGGCCGAGAGACTGCGGGCGATCTCGGCGGCCGTGGTGGCCGGAGCACGATCGCCGCTGGTCAGATCGTAAATCACAATCCGATTGCTGATGATCGAGTAGTAGCCTTTCGCCTCAGCGACTTCGGGACCCTCATCCGCCGCGGCAAACTGGGCGAACTGTCTTTCGTCTTTCAAGACAATCGCGACCAGCGGGAATGCTGGCGGGGCCGGTTCGAGGTCGCGTTGCTTCCAGTAATTCTGGAAGGCCTGAAAGAGCCGTTCGAAGAGGCCGGCGCACCAGTGGGCGTATCCCTTTCCCGCCTGGGTGGCGACGAGATAGTGCTTCGTCGAAGTGAACTCGAAGCCGCGCGGTAAATCGCGCTCAAGGGCGGTGGTCAACTCCCGCATCGTCCAGGGGGTGAAGGCGGCCGACAGCGACTCCCGGGATTTGAGGTTTTGCGGTTCGATCGTCCAGAGCCGTCCGTCCTGACCTTCTACCAGGAGCCCGCCATCCTGCGCGGTTGTCAGCACGTGTCCGGTGATGGTGTGGGATGGCTGGCGGGAATTCTCGAAGGTGAATTGCTCCAGAGCCGGTCCGTTGGGTTCGTCCGCCCGTAGCCGGGGCGATGAGAGAATTCCCCCCAACAGGCCGCCGAAGAGACTATGGGAACCCACGTGGGCCAGGAATTGTCGTCGTGCGTGCCGGGCCGACATGTCGCGGTCCCTTTAGAGACGATGTTTTCGTGTGTGTTGGTCGATGCGATCGGCCTTCCATGTGATCCACGTCAACCAGCGTCTGTCCGAGGAATTCAAACGACGTCCGAGGTACGCCCGCAAAAACCGGAGTTGCACGCTGCGGGGCACACCGGCCGCCGAGTAGGCCAGTTGCGCCATGTCCTTCCAGATCCAGCGTCGTCCAAACCGCCCCAGACAGCTCACCCGACCGAGATCGATGAGCCGCAGGTCGGGCTGCCCATCGGCCAGATTCCCCATCCAAAGGACATGATTGAGGTACAGATCCTGATGATGCAGGCCCCCACGGTGCATGGTCGACACCATTTTCGCCAGACGTCGTGCGTGATCGGCTGCCTGAAGGAGATCGGAAGTCTGCCAGGCCCCGTCCGGATCTCTGCGGTCAAGGCAGTCTCGCACCCACTGCTTCAGGTCGCATCGCGCCACCAGTTCGCGTGTTGCGACAAATGTGACTCCCCTCCGCTGACCGAAGGCGATGGGTTCCACGGTGGGGATACCGAGTTGATGAAACTGCCAGATCGCTATCCATTCCGGCTCGGCACCAAACAGACGTTTCCCCAGTCGAATCCAGGGGGTAATCCGCTCCCGCCAGTGGGGGCGGCCATGTCGTTTGAGGTAAATGACCAGCGACTCAAGTTCGACGCGACTGGTTGCCCGCGAATCAATCTGGCGGACGATCGCACCCGGCAGTGCATCGAAGGCGGCAAACGATGTGAGTCCCAGCCGTTCCAGGATCTGTTGATAGGCTGAGTTGACCTCCAGCCGCCCCTGGTCTCTCGCCAGCCGGCGGGGAATATCTGGGGACTCGTTCCAGGAGTTGTCGCGGGATGAGTCCGTATAAAGTGAGATGCTTGCCATCAGGCCGCCCTGGCAGAAAGTTCCACGGCCGCCTGAGCGCGCTCTTCCGCCAATAAAAGATTCCGGGCCACCGCGAAGACCCGCTCGGGAAGCAACTGCTTCAGGCAGTCGTGATGTCCCAGAGGACAGCTTCGTTGCTGGCACGGTCCGCAGTCGACGGGGTGCTGCAGGCCCATGGCACGCGGATGATTCGTCTCGCTCCAGGCCGGATGAGTCGGACCAAACAGGGTGATGGCGGGACGATTGAACGGGGCTGCAAAATGCCGGGGGCCACTGTCTGTCGTCACCAGCAGGTCGCAGTGCTTGACCGCTGCTTTGGAAAGCCCGATCGAGGGCCGCACGTGGGCCAGACTATGGACCCGCGGGCGATTGGCCAGGCGAATGATCTCCTGGGCGACAATACGTTCCGCCGGTCCGCACAGCACCAGGACTTCGACCGCCAGCTCATCGACCATCCGGCGGGCCAATTCGGCGAAATGCTCGGTCGGCCAGTGCTTGGCGGCGCCAAACGCCCCGCCGGGATTGAGGCAAACCACCCGCTTGGGGCGCCCTTCGGGACGGGTTGACCGCCAGAATTCCTCCAGCTGTCGCTCGTCGTTCTCGGTGGCAACCAATTCGGTCTCGGTTGTGAGCTCTCGGCACCCGACCGCCTCGGCAAGCCGCAGGTATTCGGGCAGGACCGGATGCGGTTCCTTTCGGTTCCGACGGGGAACGCGTTCCGTCAGCAACAGCGATCGCAGATTTCCCTCAAACCCGACCCGCCGTCTTCCACCGGCCAGCCACGCCCAAAGCCCTGTCCGAAACGAGTTGGTCAGCAGCAGGATCAGGTCGAATCGTTCGCTCCGCAGACTGCGGGCAAATCGGAGTCCCGCCCAGAGGTTTTTTCCTCCCTGATGCGGGTCAATGATCACGCGATCAACCAAAGTCAGTCCGTCCAGCACCGCCGCGAGGTGGGGACGCAAAATCGCCACGATTTCGGATTGGGGATATTCGTTTCTCAGCGATCGCAGGGCCGGTGTGGCCATGACGAGGTCGCCAACCCAGTTGGGGCAGAAGATGCCGATTTTCATCCGGCTTTGCGCTCTGGAACAAAGGAACTCATCGCGGAAACCGCCGCTTTCTCGCCCCGGAGCCGGGCCACGATGTTCGTGGTCGACAGTCCTGGCACAACTCCCAGTGGGAGCACCTTGCCGCCATAGGCCTCAACCACTTCCCACCCGACAATCTCGTGATGGGAGTAGGTTCCCCCCTTCACAAGAATCTCCGGCCGCAGGCGGTGCAGCAGAGCATGTGGGGTGGCGTCGTCGAACACACAGACAAAATCGACCGCCTCGAGGGCCGCCAGCATGGCCGCCCGCTGCGCTTCGGGAAACAGTGGCCGATCAGGTCCCTTTTCCAGCCGGCGGACACTCTGGTCGCTGTTGAGTCCCACCACCAGACAATCGCCCAAGTGGGCGGCCTGCTGGAGGTAGCTGACATGCCCGGCGTGCAGCAGGTCGAAGCAGCCGTTGGTGAAGACGATGCGTTGCCCGGCAGCTCGCCGGTTCGAGACCTCCTGCGCCAGAGAATCGAGGTCGAGAATCTTGTCGACGGGGGTCTGCGAGTGGGCCCGCAGATCGTCACGCATCTCGTCGCGGGTGATGGGCACCACTCCCACTTTTTCCACTTCCAGCCCCCCGGCCACATTCGCCAGCCGGGCGACCGTAACCGGATCCAGCCCAGACGCCAAACCGACACCAATCATGGCCAAAACCATGTCTCCGGCCCCCGTGATGTCGTACACCTGGCGCCGGCGGGTTGGCAGGTGCTGCGGTGTTCCCCGGGCGGGAACCAGCACAATCCCGTCGGCATCAAGCGTGACATAGGCGTGGTCGAGATCGAGGGTTTCGCACAGCTTGCGTCCCGCGGCAAATGCATCGTCGATCGTCCGGACTTCAATTCCGGTCGCCAGCATCGTCTCCAGCCGGTTGGGGGTGACGGCCGTCGCTCCCCGGTAGGCGGTGTAGTCTTGTCCGGGACGGGGATCGACCACCACGGGCACGCCGGCCGCCCGGCCCGCCCGGATGATGGCCTGCAGCACGTTGGGGGTACAGACCCCTTTGCCATAGTCCGAGATCAAGACGGCGGAAAAGTCTCCCAGGCGAGGCAGCAACCGCTCCAGCAGCACGGTTTGCAAATCCAGACTCAACGGTTCACGCACCTCTCGGTCGACCCGCAACATCTGATGCGGATGACGATTCTGCGCGCGGCCGATGAACCGTTCTTTGACGGTCGTGGGGCGGGTCGGCGTGGGAAACAGCAGGCTGGAATCGACCCCCTGGGCGGTGAGGGTCCGGTCGATCTCGACTCCATACGAATCCTGGCCGATCACCGCCGCCAGACTGGCTCGGGCTCCCAGGCCAGCGACCATGTTGGCGACATTGGCTGCCCCTCCCAGTCGGCTTTCGTCCTGGTCGGCACGCAGCAGAATGACGGGTGCTTCCTGGCTGACCCGTTCGGCATTGCCCCAGATATAGCGGTCGAGAATCGCATCCCCCAAAACGAGGGTGGCGGGGTTGCCGAGGCTGGCAAGTGATTCCATCAACGAGGCAGACATCCTGGCGTCCTTGCAGTCATTCACCGGGGTCCCGGGGGCAGATCCATCCACCGGTTGGGCCGGGGAGTTTCCCCCTTGATCCGGGCACTGTCAATCCCGCTTTCGCCCCGGTTCCCGTCGTGCCGCCCCTCCTCGATTGGCCTTCCCTCGGTCGAAGCTGTGTGTTCATCTGTGCGTTTGTCGCAAGGCAATCGCCCTCGCATCTGTTCTTGTGTTTCCATCTGGCTCAATCGCCAGGCCGCAGCAGAGCACGGTGGTTTCCACAAGAGACAACGTCGCCCGGCAGGAGATGTTACCTCCCGGCACGGAAATCCGGGTGCTCGTCGTGGCAGACTCGGAGGGATTTGGATCGCTCTGCGGTGATGGTCATGCCAGCAGGGAATCGATCACTTGACCATGAACATCGGTCAGACGCCGGTCGTCCCCGTTATGCCGTACCGAGAGCCGTTCATGATCCAGACCCAGCAAGTGCAGCAGAGTCGCGTGCAGGTCATATCCGGAGACGGGATCCTCGACCGCTTTGTACGACCATATTGGAGTTTTTCGCTTCAGGTCCCTTGGCTGCCCAATGGAACGGTTGGCCTTCGATCCCGACCCAACGGAGCGGACACGGAGGTACGCCATCCCCTCCACTCGTTGGCTGGACCTTGGCCACGGTCGTCTTTGGGGGTGGGCTCAGAGGGAACTCCGCTGTGTTCGCAAGTGCCGTCCTACAGTTCAGCCGGACCTGACAACCACTTGGTACGGAGGCTTTGACGGTCCCGAAATCGCAGAACGGACGATTCGTCCACCAGCACAACACCAGCCAGAGGATGGTTGGTGCGAGAATCGACGAGCCCACTATCTCGGTCGCGGGAATGCCGGCGAGGAGCGGGCAAAGCTGACCGCGTGGCATCGATCGTGCGGCCGTCCAAACCCGGGTGAGCGCAGCACAAGCCTTGACTTTGGTCCGGGGTTGTCACGGCACGTGCCTTACCGAGGTCGGTTCCCGCCAGGATTTACACGTCGGCGAAGTCATCGGGGTTGGTGGCGACTGGCTTCCAGGTCGCGCCGCCGCGGCCGGCCGATTCGAGACGTTCGAGCGATTGCGAACAGAGTTCTTTGTCAGTCTCTGGTTTATTGCCGGTTGAGGCAGCGACCCATTCGGCGGCCCGATCGGCCGGGAGCACACCCTTTTGGACCAAGCCCACCAACAACACCAACAGGTGCTTACAGAGACTTCCCCTCAGACCATTGCAGGTTGCGAGATTGCTTGAACAGCAACCGTAGGCACCCTCGTCCGAAAGATGGCAACAGAACGCAAGGTCTGGATCGTCCGGAGCCCTTACGACCCCGGAGACCGACGTCTTGGACAAGTCATAGAACAATTCCAGCGGGGTCGCCTGCAGCAGATCGAGCGCCTTGTCGAGCTTGCCGACACTGACGTGCTCTTCCAGTTGGTCGAGGAATCCTGCCAGGTCGGCGGCCCCCTCGGCCCCACTCTCCGCCTCCTGTTCCAGTTCCTCAGTCTCTTCCAGGATTTCGACGGGAGGTTCTGGTGGGGGGGGGGCGGCTCAGGAAGGGGTGAGGGGCCCGAACCGGCCCAGACCATGTTCCAGGTCAATGCGAAGCCCTTCGGCCACTTGGTCTGCTCGTCGATCTTTGAGCCGCGAAACACCGTGTCATGCAGATTGGCCGTGGAGAGATCGGCCCCGCGCAGATCGCACTTCGCAAACACCGCGTCGGAGAGATTCGCCCCCCGCAGGTTGGCGTCGTTGAGGAACGCACAATGCAGACTGGTTTGGACCAGCGAGGCGTCGATCAGCGAGGCGGCCCGAAGTTGCGTCCCCCACCCTGTGGCCCGATCGAGACGGGCACTTTTCAACTGAGCCCGATTCAAAAGCGTGTAGCTGAGGTCGGCGCCCGAGAGGTTCGCCTTGGCCAGCTTGACCCCCATCAATTCCCGGTCACGCAAGTTGATTCTCTGCCAGTCGACCCCGTTGAATTCCTGGCTGGAAAGCCCTTCAACAAGGTCTCTCTCGTCATCACTGGCGTCGTTCCAGCGCGCGATCCCCGCGCCACCGGACTTGAGTGCCGCGAGCAGTTGCTCACGCAGTTCGGAAGGAGTGGGGGGCTGTACGACTGCCTTCGGAGGGGGAGGGGGGGGGGGGGCGGCGGTGACTGGCATCGGCAGCAGATCTTCGGGAGGTGCGACCCCCATGATGCCGCAGATCGCCTGGACGACAGCCCCCTTGGGCAACCGATTCCCCGAGGGGCCACGCCCGGAACGGACCTCGACATCCTCAGCGAGGAATTCCCAGTCGCGAAACCTGCGGACGACTGAAAGCAGAGGAATTCGGAGGTCGGACGAACGAAGCAACTTGGAACGGATTTCGCCCGTGACGGGATTGGGCTGTTCCCAGGCGACACGCACGTGCTTGGGAGACGTGGTGACGGCGATGGTGGTCCGCTGTCCGTTGCGGCGAAAAGGCAGAGTGAACTCAACGCGGGAGATCTTGGAGGTGGCCTCGCGGAGTTCGTCGAGATGCCGGTTGACATGGCTGCCTGTGTCGACGTCAGACGAGGCGAGATCAGCCGACTTCGAGATCTCGTTTTGGTCGAGGTCCGCCAGCTGGAAGCTGGCCCCGGCGAGGCGAGCCCCCTTCCAGACCACCCCATTGAGGTTGGCACCGTTGAAATCGCAGTCACGCAGATCGCAATTGGTGAAATCGGCCGAGTCGAGGTTGGCGCCGCAGAAGACCGAACCCCGCAAATTCGACTTGGTAAACAGGCCACGGGTCAGCCGGGAACCGGAAAAGTCGAGGCCCGCTCCGTCAACGCCGGAAAAGTCCGCTTCAGACAGTTCGGCCTGTGAGAAGTCGGCGTCGGTCAGGGTGGTCTTGCGGAAGGCAGCGTTCGCGCCAAAGGCCGAGCAAAAATCACTGCCTGAGAGATCTGAGGAAGTAAAGTCAGCCTGGTCGATATCACAGGAGCTGAAATCACAGCCCCGAGCCACCCCTTTCTTCAATGATCCTTCGATAAATTCGCAGTCACCCGAGAAATGACATTTCGAGAGAGTCGCTCCATCCAGATTGACGCCCGACATGGCCGAAAACCAGACGTTCGTGAGCCGGGCTTCGCGGAGATCGCTATCGGTCAGGTCGAGCGCTTCGATATCGACGGTGGCGGCAGCGTCATCCAGCTGGAACCCACGCAGGTCGACCTCGGAGAGATCGTACGGTTCGGTGACTGGGATCTGCAGCAACTCGAGGGCGAGCTGGAGGGATTCGGGCCCCCCTTTGAGAAGTTCAAGAAGTTCTTCGGGAGAGGGAACCTGAGTCTCAAGAAACTCTGCCGAGGAGAGAATCTGAATGTCGGACCGATCTTCTGCATTCAGATTCTCAGCCCGCTCACGATCCTCTTCAGATCCCGCCGCTCCGACGATCAGATAGGTCAATTCCGGATCAACCTCGTCGAGCAATTCTCCCCCTCGCAGGCGAACCAGTTTGCTGATCAACGCAGACGCCGGACTGTTTCGACTATTCCCCGCCAGACAGACAGTCTGGTCAGTGAGAGTGTGTTCGAGAACCGGAGGGGCGGGTTTGGTGGGGGTTGCGCGTCGCTTCGCCAAGGCAGCTTCCAAATCGACATGCGATTGGATTGAACCGGACCAGACGCCGGCCGAACAATCGCGGCACTTGCTGGCACACAGGTCCAATGAAGCAGCTCAATCCCGACAGAGGCCAACCAGGGCTCTCTGAGAAGTACATCCCTCGCGAGGATCGCAGGATTGTAGCAGGAGCTGGAATGAATTCGTAGTCAATCCCGCCAGAAACTCACCGTGTTGCCATGGTTCACTGTCTGTCGTGAAACACCCCGTGCCAGGGCCAAATCAAGCTCGAAAGCCGCTCTGCAAACCTCAAACAGAATTTCCGGCAGACTCCGGCTGATGCCTCATCCAGCGCGGAACTGCTCAGAGATGTCGAGGGTCGACCGTGCCGTCCCGGCGCGGGAAAACGGAACGCCTGCGGCAGCGGATTCACCAAGGCAGAATCTGCTGACCAACAGATTCCGTCAAGCTTGCCAACTGCCAGGGGTGATTTGCCTGATGTGTGCCGCGACCTCAGTCCCAGACCGTCAAACGACCCGGGCGATCGAAATGGCGCAGTCTCTCGACGTGTGTAGGAAAGTTGATCGCGCGGTTGCGATTACTGCAGGCTCGAGAGGTAGTCCAGAAGGTCTGCCACTTGTTCGGGTGTCATGTCCTTCAGCAGCAACTCGGGCATGATCGACTTCTGCAGTGGCGTGACACTCTCCAGGTCGGTTGCCGGAATCCGGTGCTCTTTGTTTTCGACATCCCTCAGCACGATTTCATCGGCTGTGCGGCTGGCCAACAGGCCGCTGTGGACCTTGCCCGCTTTGGTTTCGACTACGTAGGTCAGGTATTTCGGCTCAATGACCTTGGAGGGCTCGAGAATGTTCTCCAGAATCTGCGCCCTGGAGTATTTCTTGCCGATCCTGGTCAGCTCGGGACCGAGCTCAACCCCCTGGTCGCCGATACGATGACAGTTGCGGCAGAGGATGGTGGCCGACTTTTCAAACAGTTCCCGGCCTCGGGCGGCGTCTCCCTTCAGCTTGAGCAGTTCGTCGACCTGAACCACATCGCCCAGGCGGCGGGTGCGTTGTTCCTCGGGAAGAAGTGCTTCGTACAGATCACGCGTCACGGGGTCGGAGTGTTCTTGAGTCACCGCCAGGATTTCGGACCGTGTGGCTGTCGAGAGTTCTCCAGTGATCAGGGAACGGTAAAGCAGGAAGGCTCGCGGGGTACTGGTGAGCAACTCTGCGATCACCTTCGGACGCTCGGCCTGCCGGGCTCCCCTGGCGGCGGACGACTGTTGTTCGAGCTGTTGCCTTGCCTCGGCGATGTCGGCCTCGGTTGCGGCAGGTCGGCCCGCCTGTTCAGCGATTTGCCGGGAAAGCTGGCGAAGCCGGGAGGGGAGTTCCCTTCGTTCACGTGCGGTGGCCCGTGACTCATCGAGGCTGATCAGTCGGTCGAGCGCGGCATGGTCGGCTGAGCGCTGCGGCAACTGGCGAATCCAGTCATGAATCAACTGGACGCCGTTGGCATCGACCGTCTGTGCACCCAGGTGCGGCATGTGCCCGGGACCAAGTTTCGCCATCCGGAAGAGCAGTGTCGATCGATAGGGATCGGCCGGTGCGATGATTTGGGCATCGGGGATACCGAAGGTTCCCTGAGCCGGTTTCTGGGCCAGGGTGCGAGTTTCGGAAAGTGGCAGATCCTGCAACAAGTGGACGTAGGCCGAGCCTCCGCCGCCATTGCGATGGCAGTGGGCACAATTCACATGCAGGTAGATTCGGGCCCGCTGGTTGAGGTCTTCGGAGCGATCGTAGGGATTGACGAAGCGGGGAAAGTTGTCAGGATCCTTCGGGCCGGTTGGGCTTGGTGGATCCTGGGCAGGATTAACGCCCGGAACAACATTCTGCAGCAGCCCCATTTCCTGCAGAAGGGTCAATTGATTGACGCGATTCCCGTGATAATCGACGGAACGATTGAGTTGTGGCAGATTGAAGGCGAGCAAATACTCGGGCCAGGGGTTGTGGCAGCGGAGGCAATCGGTCCGGGAGGGGAAACGCCAGGTCTGCTGGCGATGTCCTGCGGGGGCTGCGGCATCGGTCAGCGACAGGGTGCGTGAGGCTCCCGAAGCGTCGACCAGCTCGGCATCCGTTTGGTCATCGTTCCAGGCGTAGGAATATCCGCGCCAGTCGCGACCATCGAAGTGCAGCAGTTGCGTCTCGATCCGTCGACGACTGGCGGGGACTCCCGTCTCAAGTTACAGCGCGAGGGTCTTCGCCACGCCCGAGTCGGCGGGATTAACCGCAGTTCGGCTGAACATCGAGGCGGGGATCGGCTGCGGGGTGGGAAACAGCTGGATCGAACCTGCACCCGGAATGGCGATGAACCGCTCGGCCGTCGCCCCATCGGTCCAGCGGGGAGCATTGATCAGGAATGGAACAACTCCAGACTGAAGCTGATGCTGGTGCGTCGACGCGAAAAGTCCTGTCTCGGACAGTTTCCGAGGGAACGGAGCATCCTGGGTTTGCTTCTCGGTGCGGGTCAATTCGTGGATTGTGCCCGAGTCGTAGTCAAGCAGGTAAAGCTCACCGGAGTTGTCTTCGGAGAAGTCGACGACGCGGACTGACGGCTCACAGATCTCCCGCTTCTGGAACGGGGTGTCTTCAGTCTGGGTCACTGCCCAGATGCGGCGTGATTCCCAGTCGCCGAAGATGTATTGTCCGGTGAGTTCGGGGAACTTGCGGCCGCGGTACACGAATCCACCGGTGACCGACGCCCCTTCGGTGTGGGGGATGGCCACAGTGGGGGGGACAATCTGAGTGGGCCCAGACTGCCGTTCGGGGTGCACGAGCTGCGGACCTTCCTTCACACTCCAGCCGAAGTTGTCGGCCTTGTGAACCTTGTAGACCAGTTCCCAGAGTTCCCAGCCCACGTCGCCCACCCACAGGTCACCCGACCCCCGATCGAAGCTCATCTTCCAGGGATTGCGAAGTCCATAAGCCCAGATCTCACCGCGGGCGTTGGGGAGGTCGACGAACGGGTTGTCGACGGGGATCGAATACGGTCGGGACCCCTCGGGGCGATCGACGTTGATGCGGAGGATCGACGAGAGCAGATTGGAGATATCCTGTCCGGCATTGAGCGGGTCGGGGGGAAATGCGGGACCGCCGTCACCCGAGGAGATGTAGAGACACCCGTCGGGACCGAACTTGAGGCAGCCGCCGTTGTGACCCCCTTGCAACCAGGTCAACAGCAACTCTTCGCTGGCGGGATCGGCGACGGGAGGTTCCGTGCGGGAGACCTTCAGCCGGACGACGCGGGTGCCATCGGGGGTTTGCTCGGTCCCCTGATTCTTGCGGCGGACGACATAGCAGATGAAGCATTCCCGGTTTTCGGCAAACTGGGGATGGAACGTCAGGCCGTAGAGTGCTTCAAACTCCAGGTTTCCTCCCGAACGGGAATTGAGCTGGTCGCACAATTGGTTGGTGTCAAGGAAGAGTTCGGGCTCGGCTGTGTCGCGTTCGGTACCAAGTGAGTAGATCTTGCCCGATTGTTCCCCCACGAACATCCGGTCGGTGCCCGGGGCGTTGGTCAGAACAGTGGGGTTCTTGAACTGGGCCTTCGGATAGATGCGGGGGGAGCGGAAGGGAAGCGGACCTTCCGGAGTGCCGCGCACATGAGGGGTGGTCCAGGGGAGTCGCTGGGGGGCCGGCTCGGCGGCGCTGGCCACCGGATTCCATGCTGTGAGACTGACAACGAGTCCGGAAAGGAACGCCAGAGAGAAGGGGCGGAACACGGACATGAGCGAAGCCATTCAGGGGGACCGGGGACTCATTCACCGACCGTCCGAGTATAGTGGGCCCGGGAGTCGGTGTCAGGAGTCGAGGATGCTTCAGTTGCGCAAGGGGGGCAACGCCATCCTTGGGACAACCGCGGAAGTCGGTTGGAAAACAACCACGCTCGACGGCGGCAGCCGCTGCGATGTGTGCCAGGGAATGGCAACGATCTCCCAGGTCGAGTTGGGGGGAGCGGTTGGGGGGGAATTCAGCCGGTATTCTTCAGCCCCGAAGCGATGCCACTGATGCTCTCGAGCACCCCGGTGAGATAGTCGGACTGGGGTTCGGCTCCCTGACGGAGCCGCTCCAGCAACACCAGTTGTACGAAACTGAGTGGGTCGACGTAGGGATTTCTCTGTTGAATGGAACGTTGCAGAACCGGCATCGTTTCGAGCAGTTCGGTCTGCCCGGTCATCTGCAGCACGGTCCGTACCGTTTGGGCGTATTCGTGAGCGATCCGTCCGTGGATCTGAGCGGCGACTTCCGGTGAGGCAACAAGGTCGGCATAGAGTCGGGCGATGGTGAGGTCGGCCTTGGCAAGGATCATCTGGGCGTTGTCGATCAGGGTTCGCCAGAAGGGCCACTGAGCGTACATTTCGCGGAGCAGGGCCTCGTCGGACGGATGTCGGGCGAGGTGCTGCTGGATGGCGCTGCCGAGGCCGTACCAACCAGGAAGCGTGTGACGGCTTTGCATCCAGCTGAAAACCCAGGGGATGGCCCGCAGGTCGTCGATGCCCGCCGTACGGCTGGCGCTGCGCTTGGCTGGGCGGGAGGCGATCTTGAGCTTCCCAATCTCGGCGATGGGGGTCGCCTGTTCGAAGTAATCGAGGAACTCAGGGGTTTCGTAGACAAGGGCCCGGTAATGCTGGCGAGCGAGTTCAGCGAGGGTCCCGACAAGATGTTCCCACTCGGGACGGGGGCGCGGGCTCTCGGTGGCGGAACTGTTGCGGAGGACCGCATTGATGATCTGCTCAAGGTGCCGCTCGGCAATTCCGGGACAGCCGTAACGGTCGGCGATGACTTCGCCCTGCTCGGTGAACCGCATGCAACCGTCGGCGAGGCCGGACGGCTGCGCGAGAATCGCGCGATTGGCTGGCCCACCCCCGCGGCCGACGGCTCCCCCTCGGCCATGGAAGATGCGGATCGCGATTCCCGAGCGGCGCTGGACTTCGGCCAGTTCCCGCTGGGCACAGTACAGGGCCCAATTGGACTGCAGAAAACCTGACTCTTTGTTGCTGTCGCTGTAGCCGATCATCACCTCCTGCAGGCCGCCGCGCAGCTCGATGTGCCGACGGTAGATGGGGAGGGCCAGCAATTGCTCGATAATGGGGGCGGCGGAGCGGAGAGGCTCCAGGGCCTCAAAAAGCGGGACGACATGAATGCGGCTGACCGATTCCGACGGGCGAAACAGCCGGGATTCCTTGGCCAGCAGCAGCACCTCCAGCACATCGGAGGGCTGGGTCGCGCCACTGATGACATAGTTCTCGATCGATTCGGCACACTGCTGTTCGAGCAGTGCCGAAACCGTACGGAAGGTCTGGATGACCTCACAGGTCGCGGTGGAGAACGCGAGGTGAGTCGGGATGAGGGGACGTGGTGATTCGAGTTCCCGGGCCAGCAGGTCGACGCGGGCCTCCGGTGTGAGTTCGAGGTAGCAAGGAGTGACCTGGGCGGCGCGGAGAATTTCATCGACCGCGTGGGTGTGCCGTTGGGCGTGCTGCCGGATGTCGAGCGAAAACATGTGCAGGCCGAACACCTCGACCAGGCGAATGAGGTCTTCAAGCTCACCAGAGGCCGCCTGTCGCACTCCCGCGAGGCGCAGGTCGTCCTGCATCGCACGGAGGTCATGCAGGAATTCGGCCCGCGCACGATAGACCCTGGCGGGAGGTTCACGGGGATCGGCAGACCAGAAGAGCCGCAGTTGTTGGACCCAGTCCCGGGTCGCCTTGAGCCGCGCTGCCATGGCCCGGCAGACCGCACGGTACGGTTCGTTCTGGGTGCGACCAAGTGACTCGGGTACCAGTTCCTCGCAGCGTTCCAGCAACCGGCGGAAACTCGGGCCCTGGGTCGTGAGGTCGCGCGAGAGGGAGAGAATGCGGGTCAGCTCCTCCAGCCGGGGGAGGTAGGCGTCGAGAATACGGCACTGCAGGATGCGGACCGCTTCGAGGGTACAGTCGGCGGTGACGAAGGGGTTGCCATCGCGATCCCCCCCGATCCAGCTGCCGAAATCGATGATGGCCGGCGGGCGACTGAGGCCGGGATAGACTATCTGCAATGCCTCGGCCAGAGTCCGGTAGAGTCGGGGGACGACCTCCATAAGAGGGGGCAGGATGGCGGTCCCGTGGCGGACCTCGTCCAGGACTGTAGGGCGCTCGGTGCGGACGAGATTGGTGAGCCAGAGTGTTTCGATCTCAGACTGCAGGTGTTGCTCGGTGGCGTGTCGATCGCGGGCCGAAAGCTGTTCAGTATCGAGGCGTGCGAGGTGGGCCGAGATCGTGTCGAGCTTTTCGAGAATGCTGCGACGACGGGCTTCACTGGGGTGGGCGGTGAAGACCGGCACGATGCGCAGATTTCGCAAAAGTTGAGAGATCTCTCCGGGACCGACCTGCCCTGCCTGGAGTTGTCGGAGAGCGGCCTCGATTCCATCCGAGGCGGGGGTGGGCGTGGCGAGGGAATGCATCCGCAGGGCGCGTAGACGGGCCTGCTGCTCCGCGAGGTTGATGAGGTCGAAGTAGATACTGAACGCTCTGTTGAGTTTCCGCAGCGTGGGGAGTGGCAGGGGCTTGAGCCGGTCGCGGAGGGCGCGGGCGGCCGTCAGTGAGGGTTGCTCGCGCAGCTGCTTGGTGCCCGCACGGATCTCTTCGATCAGATCGAAAACCTCCTGGCCTTCGAGGCTGCGGATGACTGCTCCCAGCAAGCCTCCCAGGCGGCGAATGTCTTGACTGAGGGCCCGGCGGACGAGTTCTTCGCGGGACGGGGCGGACGGGGGGAGATCGGCTGGCATCGGGGCGGGGGGATTTTCCTGGACTGATGATCGTCGGAAGTCCAGGAGGGGGCGCTCCCCCGGAGGCGACGGAAGTGATTTCGTAGCGGGAGCGCGCCGGAGATCATAGATCGGGCAAGAGCCGAAAGAAAAGCCGGAGCTGGCGACAGGGAGCTGCAGCCCGGAATTCGTCTCTGGATGACCATCGGGAACAGTCAGTCAAGGGCGGTTCTGAGGTCCCGGCATCGATGGCAAAACCGGAGATTCGATTGACTTTTCCGCGGGAAAGAGGGATTTTTGCCTTGGGTGATGTTGGTGCTGTCTGCAGAGAGAATGTGATGTCAAGAGTGGTGGACCTGATTCAACAGGTGGCCGAAATACCGTCGTTCAGCTCGCTGGAAGATCGGTTGCACCCCTGGGTTTATCTCCAGATGGCGAAGCTTCCCGGGGTGACCATCGAGCGTGTTCCCGAACATAACCTGTTGATTTCGGTCCCGGGGGATCCGCGTTTGGCACCGATCGCTCTGGCCGCCCATCTCGACAAGATCGACCATTGGGGAACATCACCCGAGAGGCTCCCCTGCCAGCAGCAATCAGACCGCCTCGTGGGGCAATTGGACGATGCTGTCGGGGTCGGGATCTGCCTCGGATTGGCCCAGTGGGGGGCTGGGGCAGTCGGCCTGCCACCACTCCTCATCCTGCTCTCGGAAATGGAGGAGAGTTATGGCCTGACGCACCACCCGGAGCGACTTGTGGCCGGCGGGTCGGGACGTCAATGCGGGCAGGGGGCTGTGCGGCTGTCGCGGCATCTCAAAGAGACGGGCCGGACGCCCGGACTGGTTGTGACGATCGACACGACCCCGCTGTTTCAGGGAGAGCCCGGCGTGGCGTTGTATGCCGCTCCCTGGGAGGAAGAGCCGTTTTCACCAGGGGCAGCGCTGCTGCGGGGGACGGCCGACATCTGTGATCTGCTGCAGTCGCTCGACGGCGGCCTGCGAATCGCCAACAACAGCAATGACTACGCGACCTATGGACTGGAGTTCAATCGCAATTCATTATTCGCCGTCCCTTCGATCGCCCTGGAACCGGCGATATCGCCATACCATTGCCCGAGCGAGTCGGTCTTCCTGCGGGACATCGAGCGGGTCGAGCGAGCAGCGCAGGGGCTGGTGTCGAGTTGGACACGTACCAGGCACTGGAGCGTGTAGCCCGGGAAGCTCCCCTGGCCGGGCACCTGAGGCACGGCGGAGTCTGGTCCGCCGTGCCGCCTCGTGTCGCTGGAGGTGGCCAGAAAGAGCAGGGAGGTCAATCGCGGTGGTAACCGAGTGAGCGGACCACCTCGAGGACTTCGCTCCAGGTGGGAAAATTGCGGCCAGTCTTCCGTCGGTAGAGATTCATGGCATTCATGAATTCCACTTCATCCGCAGTGTAATCACGTTCACAAGTGGTGGGGTCAATCTGTCGACGACGCTCGACAGGTTCGCCGTCCTCCTCCCGCTCTTCCGGCTTGGTTTGCCGGTCGGCGGTGGGATGGGGCGGGTCAGCCAACAGGGTTTGGGGACGACTTTTGAGTACCTTCCTCCCCGGAACCGAAGGACGGAGAGAGGTCGTGAGAGGAACGGCAGTTTCTGTCTGGTTGGCGGGCGTCGTCATGAGGCAGAGAATCGAGGTGCTGGGGAATGGGTCGGGGAATTCGCGGGAAAGGTCCGGCGTTGAGTGTTGGTATCGGGAACAAATTCAGGCAAACTTGCGTGACTGCGAAGAATGTGCGGTCGCGCGAAAAAAACCTGAAGTTGGGGTGGTGCTGGAGGTGCGGAGGATTGGGATTGTGCCGGTGGATGTCGCCTGGGGAGATCTGCTCGGGGCCGTGGACACCGGGATCGGGGTTGCCCCGATCGGCTCAGAATCGGACCCGGGACCAAGAGCATTCGCGCGCCGTGCGGGAGAACCTCACCAACCAATTCGGAAACCGCTTGACTTGCGCGATGGTGTCCTGCGAAATCCGGATCGCATCGCCCGCGACTCTGGCATCCCTCGGGAAATAAAAGGCGTGTTTGAAACTGCGATTCAAATCCGCCCCGGTTTCAGTCTGACATTCGGCTCCCGCGCTCTCCGGGGTATGGTCCGAATCTGGCTCGCTGGCGGCGGCGGAACGCAGACTCAACCGGAACCATACCGGATCCGGGGATGCAAAAGCCGCAAGAGGGGATTTTCCCGGAGTCTGCGGCAGAGGTGGAATCAACCAATAAGGGGAAGAAAGCGTCCCCGAGCAGGTTCGAACTGCTGACCTGCGGTTTAGGAAACCGCCGCTCTATCCAACTGAGCTACGGGGACGTGGTGTCAGGCGATCAGATTGCGACAATCGACATTCATCCGTCGGGCAAAAAACGCCAGCAAACTTCCATCCATCGAACGCGAGATCGCATGGAGTACGCAGGACGGGATTTTAGCGACTGCTGGGTTCAAGAGCCAATCCGGGTCGGTGTCAGCACTTCCGGTTCGGAGGTGGCAGCGATGGAACCGGAAACCTTGCGACGTGTCTCGTCCGCCTCCCGTCCCTGACCTTGAAAATCGACGGGATGCGGCCGCTGAATGGATTGCTGTGGACGTTGTTGTGTGCGGGAAGTGCTTTCCGATGGTGTGGAAGTGACGCCAGACCGGAGTGAGAGGTTCATTCCACGGCGATATCAACGCGATTCAGTTCAAAACACTCTGGGCCGACACTCCGCAGAGCCGCGGCCATGACTGTCCGAGGCAGAGACGATCGACGGACACAAAACACCTGGTCGAACGGCTCTCCAGGGACTGATCAATATCCAGGAAAAAACGCTTCAATCAAAGCCCTGTGCGACCGGTCTCCCGACCCAGAGGGATCTGTCGGAACGCGGCACGTCCGGCCCCGGCGACACCCGTCGTGAGTGCGGAGCGCACGATCAACGAGAGTCGTCGCCGGGCTGGACGATTGGCTCGAGACGCCAAACTGGTGACCAAACCAACTGCAAAATCAATCCATTTCAGCACCAACCTGCCGACCTCACGTTGAGGCGGTGAAGCGCAGAACCCAGGAGCGCTCCCCAAGCGGTTGCCTTCGAGTGGAATTGGCCACGTGTTTGAACGCTCAGTATTTGCGAATCACTCCCGAGACCACACCCAGAATGTCGACATGAGCCGAATAAATGGGCTGCATGGTCGAGTTTGCAGGTTCCAGGCGGACACGATTCGGCTCTTTGAAGAACCGCTTCAATGTGGCCTCTTCGCCATTCAGCCGTGCCACGACAATCTCGCCATCGCGCGCTGTGCGTTGTTTGCGGACGACCACGTAATCGCCGTCGGCAATCTGCGCATCGATCATCGAGTTCCCGGTGACCCGCAGGCAGAATTGACCTTCTCCCTCGAACAGCGGACCAAAATCGACGTGATCCTGCTGCTCAATCGCCTGAATCGGACTGCCAGCGGCGATGCGGCCGTGCAGTGGGAGTGCCATCCGGTTCAGCGGCTCGGTCAACTGAATCGCACGGGACATCCCCGACTCGCGGGTGATCAGCCCCTTTTTCTCCAGCGCCTTCAGGTGACACATCACTCCGTTGGGAGACTTGATCTTGAATCCGGCCCCAATCTCGCGCACGGTTGGTCCGTAACCGCGGACCATGATCTTGTCCTTGATAAAATCGTAGATCGCCCGCTGCTTTGCAGTGAGAATGGACTTGTCGACCATCGTTCCTTCCTGTTCTCCAAAAGTGGTTTTGCGCCAAGGATTCCCGCAGCCCAGTCAGATTCGTGCCACTTCCTCGATCACAAGTCATCCTCCGCCCGATTCTCGCTGACACACAGTGCCAGTCGTTCAATCGGACTGGATCACTGTCGAGTTGCCGTGTCGACTGAAACGCGCCGACTGAATTCCCTTCGGGACACCGCCGAACGGAATGACTCGGGGGCAGTCACGAGGACATCAAAGTGAATGTGGTTTGCCGTGTGATTTGGCCACCACTCTGTGTGTCCACTGCTGGTGTCCACGTGTCTTTTTCAGCCCGTGTGTTCAGGCTTTGTCCGTCAATCGGCGTGATTCGGGTGAGAAATCTCCGTGCGTGCTCTGGGGGGAGTTTTCTGGACTGATGACACAAACTGAACCCTCTGTCAGCAGGGACCTCCAGCAGGGACCTCGCCACCGCGTGGTGACTGAAAAGATCTCTCCCAGTTGGGCCCGGTCGGCTCCGCCGAGGCGACGAACATCCGCCGCAAATCGGAAGCGCATTCGAATAGTAATATACGATCGTGCAGAAGTCAACTGATCGGTCTCCATGTGTTCACAAATCTCCCGGATGGCACAGTCGGCAAAACGCGGGTTTCTCCACAGACCACACCTGCTACACTCCGGCCGCCGGAGTTCTTGTCTGTCCGGGCGATTTTTTCAGAAACCTTGCGAGGCTGTGCACGTGCGCTGGTCGAAGACGTTCATCCCAACGATGAAGGAAAACCCCTCCGATGCCGAGATTCCCAGTCATCAGTTGATGCTGCGGGCGGGGCTGATTCGTCAGTTGATGGCCGGTGCCTATACCTACCTCCCCCTCGGGTGGCGCGCCGTGCGCAAGGCGGAGGCGATTGTCCGTGAGGAAATGGACCGGGCAGGAGCCATCGAGCTGTTCATGCCCGCGCTCCAGCCGATCGATCTCTTCGAGCGGACCGGTCGCAAATCGGCCTTTGGCAATGTGCTGATCAATTTCCACATCACGCGTGGGGATCGTCGGGTCCATGTGGCTCTTGGGCCCACCCACGAAGAGGTGGTCACCGACCTGATGGCACGGCATCTCAACTCCTACCGCCAGCTCCCTTTGTGCGTGTATCAGATCCAGACGAAGTTCCGCAACGAAGAGCGGCCCCGGTTCGGCGTGCTGCGGACCAGCGAGTTCCTGATGAAGGACGCGTACAGTTTCGGCAGCAGCCTGGAACAGCTGAACTCGGTGTACGATGCAATGTACCACGCGTATTGCCGCATCTTTGCGCGGGCCGGTCTGAAATACCTCCCCGTGGAGGCCGAAAGCGGACCGATTGGGGGGGATGCCTCACATGAGTTCATGGTGCCGGCGAACAATGGGGAAGACCGCATCGTCCATTGTCCCAAGTGCAGCTATGCCGCGAACCTCGAGCGGGCCGAGACGGGGCGGCTTGCACGTTCCACTCCCCGATCGAACGGTTCTGCCCCGCTGACCCAGGTGCCGACCCCGAACGCGACCAGCATCGAGCAGGTGAGCCGGTTGTTGAAGACGTCTCCCGATCGGATGATCAAGACGCTGATCTATCAGGTCGATGGCAATCCGGTGGCGGTGCTGGTGCGTGGAGATCATGAAGCGAATGAGGCCAAGGTTCGAAGGGCCGCGGGAGGCCAGTCGGTCGAATTGGCGGACGTCGCAACCATCCAGAAGGTGACCGGGGCCCCCGTGGGGTTTGCTGGTCCGGTGGGCATCCAGTGCCCGCTGCTGGTCGACCATGATGTGGCTGACCTGGTGGATGCGGTGACCGGGGGGAACGCGGCCGACACGCACACGACGGGAGTGAACATCGGACGCGACTACCAGGCCGAGACGACCCATGACCTGCGGATGGCGGCGGGGAATGATCCCTGTCCGCGCTGCAGTGGGACACTCGAATTGGTGCATGGCATCGAAGTGGGACACGTGTTCAAGCTGGGGACGAAATACAGTGTTTCTCTCAAGGCGGAGTACCTGGATGAGAAGGAACAGCTGAACCCGATGATCATGGGGTGCTATGGCATCGGGGTGAACCGGATTGTCGCCGCTTTGTGCGAGACGAGTTTCGACGAGAATGGACTCATCTGGCCCCTGTCGATCGCGCCCTATGAAGTGCTGGTGATCCCATTGAATGTGACCGATCCCGAGACGATGGAGATCGCCGAGCGAACCTACCGCGAACTGCAGGCGCGGGGAGTCGATGTGTTGATGGACGACCGCGACGCCCGGGCTGGGGTGAAGTTCAAGGATGCCGACCTGATTGGCATTCCACTCCGGGTGGTGATTGGCGGCAAAGGGCTCAAGGAAGGACAAGTGGAGGTGCGTTGGCGCTGGGAGGCGGACTCGCGGCGGGTGCCCGTGGCCGAAGCCGTTGAGGCCGTCGACAACCTCCTGCGGGAGCGCAAAGCAGCCGATTTGGCGAAGGTTCCCCAATAGAGGGTCGCTCTTGCAGAGGGATGAATGCCCCCCGTGCCGGTCGAGAATTTCCAGCACGGGGCCTTGCCGGGAGCCGGAGTTCCTGCGGGAATCCTAGATGGAATCCTGGAAGGCACTTCTCTACTGCCGCTGGAGGGCACACGTTCCGGTGAACGCCAATGGCGGAAGTCGCCGGGCTGGATCCTGTCTTGCAAAATGCAGGGCGCAGCGATCGACGCATCAGGGATTCAGGCTGACCTGGGGCAGAATGGATCGCAGCTCGGACAGGGACTGGCTCGATAAACCGGTCGACCCGAGACTGAGTACTTTGAGACTGGGGAGTTGGGCGAGCCGTCGGAGGTCGGCCAGCCCCACAGAAACTCCATTGAGGGACAGGTTTTGCAGAGACTTGAGTTGGGCCAGCTGCTGGAAAGCGCTGGAGTTGAGGCGATTGAAATCGAGTGCCAGGAATGTCAGTTTGTGAAGCCCGGCGAGACTGCTGAGTCCCGAGCCATTCAACCGGTTTCTGGTCAGAGTGAGGGATCTGAGTTGCTTCAGAGCTTTCAGGTCGGCCAGTCCCCGGTCAGAAATGGGCAGATCGACGAGGGAGAGTTCCTGCAGGGAATGGAGCTTTCCGAGTTCGACCAGAGAGCTGTCGTTGAGCTTGGAGCAGCCATGAAAGCTGGCAGATTCGAGATTCGGCAATCGGGTCAGGGTCTGAAGGGTTTCGTTGGTCATGAGGGGAGAGAGCTGGGCTCTCACTCCCAGAACTCTGGCAGGGTCGCTAGGGAGATCCCAGGGGAATTCCACCTCGAGAACAAACCGGGGTGTGTTGTCCGGCCCCGCCAACGGCCAGGAGGTCGCACCTGGAGTTTGCCTGGTGGTCTCGGTCAGAAGGATCACTCCCGCTTCGAGCAGGTCAGCGAGAAAGGAGGGGGCGGTCTGTTTGGAGGAAGTGGTCGTTTTGCGCTGCGAATCGCGTGCGGAGGGAGGCCGGGAACTGGAACCTGCGCCCCCCGGTCTGGGCGAGCCACGGGGCGTTGAGAGCAGGTACCAGCCAAGGAGCAGCAACAGTCCCGTGGTGAAGCCAGCCACTGCCAGCCCACGGCGACGAAGGAAAGACTTCCGGGAACCGCTGATGTTGGCGGACGACTGCCTGCCGGGAACAGTCACCGTTCTGGACGAATCGGAAGCACCGGCATCGTCCTCGAGGTTGACGAGGAATTTCTGATAATCCTCGGCAGCCAGATTCCATTCGGAATTCTGATCGACGGAGGGATTGGTCGCTGAGGTCCCACGCGGCCGCGCTTGCCCCATCAGAGAATGCGGCAGCAGGGCCGCGGCGAGTTCGGCCGGGGTCTGGTACCGTTCGGCAGGATTACGCCTGAGCATCTGGGCAACGATCTCGTCGATCTCCTGGGAAATCTCGGGCCGAAGCGACCGGACTCGGGGGGCCTCATGGTAGACGCGTTGCAGCAGTTTCTCGGTCAGGTTGTCGACCGGGAAAGGAATCTGCCCGGTCAACATTTCAAAAAAGGTGCAGCCCAGGCTGTAAATATCGGCCCGAATATCCGCCGATTTTGAGTTCTGCGCCTGCTCCGGTGCGATGTAGTCTGGGGTTCCGACAGCTTGGCCGACCCGTGTCAGCCCCCCATCTTCCTCCGTCTCGCTGACGAATCTCGCCAGTCCGAAATCAAGAATCTTGACGATGGGATGGATTTGGGAGTCAGTCTGGCAGACCATCAGGTTGGCTGGCTTGATGTCGCGATGCACCATCCCCTGGTCCGCGGCGTGCTGCAGGCCCAGCGCGGCCTGCCGGATGCATTCACAGATCCAGGGGAGAGTCATCGGTTGGTCCGAAGTGATGTAGTTTTTGAGGTCGCGTCCCTCGATGTACTCCATCACCAGCAGGTAGGTTCCGTTGACCTCATCGGCATCGTAAGCCCGCACGATGTTCGGGTGGTCGAGCGATGCGGCCGATTCGATTTCCCGCAAAAAACGGGGGAGTCCCGTCGATTTTTTAAGGGATTTGGGTTTGAGGACTTTGACGGCCACCACCCGGCCAATATCGGGGCGAATTGCCTTGAAAACGGCCCCCATACCGCCGGAACCGATCAGCTCGAGCAGTTTGTATCGGCCTATGAAAAACTGGCAGCGACCCTCGAGCAGGGTCAGAGCCTGCCACTTGGTCAGCCAACCCATACGCACCAGTCGCCGTGCCAACTGCTCGCAGCTGTTCGCTCCCTGTTTCGCGAGAGTCCCCAGTTCCTCTTCGGTCAGGAGCCGGCTCCGCTGCAGCAGATCGGTGAATTCCTCGATCGACTTGGGCCGCATCGTGCTGGCGGAAAAGAGAGAACGCGGGGAGGGGAAGGAGTCTCATCGGGCCTGCGAGGTGCTGGATCGATGATCGATAAACGCATGAATCTCATGCTATGGGCGGGGGGGGGCGAATTCAATCGCGGTTTGTTGGCGATTCCAGACGGGGCCTTGGTGCCTGCGTCTCGGCAGGGGACGGATTCAGAGCTCTCCGAACCGGGGGTTCCCAGCCCAAACGCTTGGGCCTGTGTGCGTGGGAATGGATTCCGGTAGAATTGGGGAATGAAGCAGTCCGATCTGGCCGCCCGAGTCGTGGAATTGCTGGGCTCCGCAGGTCCTGGGGGCGTGTTGGCCTCCGACCTCGTCCGGCGTCTGGAGTTGCGCGGCCGTGGCCCGCGCGACCTGGACCGTGTCCTCTGCGAAATGCTGGAGACCGGACGAATCCAGCGATGCGCTGCGAACCACCTTCGGCTGTCTGCCCAGAGTCGGAGTTACTCCGGGATCGTCCGGATGCGGAGCCCGGGCCGGGGTCTGGTCGTGCCTCAACCTGGCAAGCCCTGGCCCTCGTTGCGGTCCCCGGGGAAGCTGACCCTCGACTCCACTGATGCGCTGCGGGTCCGGGACGGAGATCTGGTGCTGTTTCACCTGCAGCCCGCCCGGGGAACTCGGCCTCCCCGTGCTCGTCTGGCGGAGATCCTGCGGAGTACTTCCACGAGGCAGGCGGGAACCTATTTCGAACGGGGTGAGCAACGTTGGGTGGTGCTCGATGGAGACCATGATCAGCCCCCGGTCGCCATCGCCGATCCGGGGGGGCGGCCACTGCGGCCGGGTGACAAGGTGATTGTGGAGGTTCTGAGATATCCCGATCGCGAGGACCCGGGCGAGGCGGTGCTGATCGATGTCCTGGGAGCCCCATCCACCTCAGGAATTGAGATCTCGACCGTGATGCACGAACTCGGTCTGCCCGACCGGTTTCCCCCTGCGGTTGAGGCCGAAGCCTCGCGGCTCGCCGCTGAGTTTGACGAATCCAATTTGGGAAACCGCCGCGATCTGACGCAGACCCTTTCGATCACGATCGACCCGACCGATGCGCGGGATTTTGACGATGCCGTTTCCGTCGAACGGATGGCGGATGGGACGTGGCGGCTCTGGGTCCACATCGCAGACGTTTCGTGGTTCGTGGCCCCCGGTGGGGCGATCGACCAGGAAGCCCGCCTGAGGGGAACGAGCGTCTATCTTCCTGGTCGGGTGTTGCCAATGCTGCCCGAGGTGCTGTCGAACGCTCTGGCGAGCCTTCAGGCGCGACGGGTCCGCTACACGGTGACAGTCGACATGCGACTGGGTGAGGATGGAGCCTTGCTGTCGTTTGAGTGCTATCGCAGCGCGATCCGGGTGACCCGGCGGATGCCCTATGACGAGGTGAATGCCGTGTTTGCCGCCTCGCGACGGCCGCAGGAACTGCCAGCCGAACTCTGGGCGCTGCTGCGGGAGATGCGGCAACTCGCGGCGGTGCTGCACCAGCGGCGCCTGGCCCGCGGGGCAATCGAACTGGATCTGCCCGAGGTGCGGATTGACTGGGGGTCTGAGGGGCAGGTGTTGGGTGCTCACCTCGTGCCTCACGATGAGAGCCATCGGCTGATTGAAGATTTCATGTTATTGGCGAATACAGCGGTCGCGCGGAACTTGGCGGCGGCCAAAGTGCCTTTCCTGGGACGGACCCATCCGCCACCGGAGCCGATGCGTTTGCAGGGACTGTTGCGCTTCGCGAGAGGTGCTGGCTGCCCGATCCGGAAGATCGCCGGGCGGGGTGATCTGCTGCGGCTCCTCGAATTGGCCCAGGGCAAGGCGTACGAGCCGGCCATCCACCAGGCGGTCTTGCGCAGTCTCAGCCAAGCCCATTATTCCCCCCGTCTGGAAGGGCATTTCGCGTTGGCTCTGGATGACTATTGCCATTTTACCAGTCCGATCCGCCGCTATCCCGACCTTGTCGTGCATCGTCAATTGATGGCGTTGGTTTCCGGCGAACGCGGAGGTTCGAAGCCGGGGGGGGCGGATGAATTCGAGCGATTGGGTGAAGAGTGTTCCTTCACCGAACGGCGGGCCGAACGGGCCGAGCGGATGGCCACCCGGTTACGGCTGCTGCGGTATTTGCAGGACCACTTGGGCCGCGTTTGCCAGGGACAGGTCACCGGGGTGTCTCCCCTGGGACTGTATTTGAGGCTCGACTTCGTACCCGTGGAGGGGCTCTTGAAGCTGGGGAGCCTGGCTGGGGGGCGCTACCGGTTTGATGCGGAGACGCAATCACTGGTGGGGATTCGCTCGGGGGAGAGGTTGCGGCTGGGCGATTGGTTGGGGGTTCGGGTTGCCCGGGTCGATCTCCGCCGACGAACCCTGGAGTTGTCCTTCGTGGGGGACGATTCGGGGAACTCGACCAGCAAGCGGCGGGGGGAGAACAAAGATCGGATGGGGAGATCGCCCGCACGAAAAAACGGCGGGGGGCCCGATGGCAGTGGGCATGTCCGCGAACAAGCTTCGGGTGATGCGGATGCCGACCAGTCACCCAACAGGAAAACGGCCGGGAAAGATTCAGTCCGAGGCCGGCGACGCAAACCGATCACTCCCAAGCACCGCCGTCGGAAGGGTTCGGATCGCGGTCGCCGCGGGTGAAGTTCCCGTCGGTGAGGGATGGCCGGGGGTTGGACCGCATTTTTCCCAACCATTGGAATGACACCGTCCGGCAGAACCCGGGGACGAACTGCGGAAAACAAGGGTTTTGGTCCCATTTCCCCGTGGTTTCGCAGGGACCGGCTTGGATTGAACGTGGCGCAGGCGGCCCTATAATCCGACGGAGTTTCATCCGTCCACTTCGCAAGGAGTCTCGATTGAGCTGGGTGATCAAGGCTTTCAGTTCGTCCATCGGCAAAAAATTGCTGCTGGCGATATCCGGTCTGGCACTCTGCGGGTTCCTGGTGGCGCACCTGGCGGGGAATCTGCTGCTGTATGTGGGGCCCGATGTATACAACAAGTATGCCGACGCGCTCCACGCCCAGAAAATCCTGCTACCCATCGCCGAAGTGGGACTGTTAGGGTTGTTTCTGATGCATTTGGCGAACGCCCTGTGGACGAATTCTGAGAATCGCGGAGCACGACCTGTCGGTTATGAGATTCGGCAGTCGAAGCAGCCTCCCTCAGCGTTCCTGAAGCCGGCGTCTTCGGTCATGTATGGAACCGGCATTGTTGTGCTGCTGTTCCTGTTGCTTCACCTGAGTGATTTTCGGTTCGAATTGAGAAATCCGGCTGTGGCCTCCATGAAGCCCTTTGACAAGGCGCAGGTGCTGCTGCGGGATCCTCTGACAGCGATCGTGTACATCATTGGGACCTGCGCTTTGGGATACCACGTTTCGCACGGGGTTCAGAGTGCGTTCCAGACGCTGGGGGTGAATCACCCCAAGTACAATTGGTTGATCGGATCGGTCAGCAAGGCATTTGGACTGCTGGTGGCCTTGGGCTTTGGCAGCTTTCCCCTCTGGGCCTGGGCCTTTCATTCCTAGGGAAGGTGAAGAAGCATGACGACGGCTTCGTCGGTGTTGGATGGTCGCTGTCCCACGGGACCGATTTCGGAGCGGTGGGAAAAGCGGAAGAACGAAATGAAGTTGGTGAGCCCCACCAACAAACGGAAGTACGAAATCCTGGTGGTGGGGACGGGGTTGGCAGGGGCGAGTGCTGCCGCGTCCTTGGCCGAGTTGGGTTACAACGTCAAGGCATTTTGCTTTCAGGATACTCCTCGTCGGGCGCACAGTATTGCGGCTCAGGGGGGGATCAACGCGGCGAAAAATTACCAGAACGATGGCGATAGCGTCTTCCGCCTGTTTGCCGACACGATCAAGGGTGGCGACTTCCGGAGTCGTGAGAGCAACGTTCACCGGTTGGCCGAACTGAGCGTCAACATCATCGACCAATGTGTCGCTCAGGGGGTTCCTTTCGCCAGAGAGTATGGGGGCTTGCTGTCGAACCGGACATTCGGCGGAGCCTTGGTTTCGCGAACGTTCTACGCTCGTGGTCAGACCGGTCAGCAATTGCTTCTGGGGGCGTACAGCGCCCTGATGCGGCAGCAGCACGTCGGACGGCTCAAGGTTTTTGCCCGACGTGAAATGCTCGATGTGGTGGTGGTGGACGGGGTCGCACGCGGCATCGTCGTTCGGAACCTCGTCACCGGGCAACTGGAGACTTATTCAGGTCATGCGGTGCTGCTCTGCACGGGTGGATATGGCACGGTCTACTATCTCTCGACCAACGCCAAGGGATGCAATGTCACCGCGAACTGGCGGGCCTTCAAACGCGGCGCTTACTTCGCCAATCCGTGCTACACCCAGATTCACCCCACCTGCATTCCGGTGCATGGCGACTATCAATCGAAGCTGACGCTGATGAGCGAAAGCTTGCGGAACGACGGGCGGGTGTGGGTGCCGGCCAAGATGGGTGACCAGCGGTCGCCCGATCAGATTCCCGACGCGGAACGAGATTATTATCTCGAGCGTCGCTATCCGACCTACGGGAACATGGCCCCTCGCGATGTCGCGTCGCGGGCTGCCAAGGAGCGGTGTGACCTCGGGTACGGGGTGGGGGCTGGTGGTCAAGCCGTCTATCTCGATTTCACCGATGCCATCCGGCGGGATGGGGAATCGGCGATTCGAGCCCGGTACGGCAACCTCTTCGACATGTACCAGAAGATCACGGATGAGAATCCGTACAGTACTCCCATGCGAATCTATCCTGCCGTCCATTACACGATGGGAGGTTTGTGGGTCGATTATCATCTGCAGAGCACGATTCCCGGGCTGTTTGTGCTGGGTGAGGCGAACTTCAGTGACCATGGTTCCAATCGCCTGGGGGCCAGCGCCCTGATGCAGGGGTTAGCGGATGGTTATTTTGTCGCTCCCTACACGGTGGGTGATCACATCGCCAGCCGCAAGCTCTCGCCGGTCACGACTGACCATCCGGAATTTGAGAGGTGCGTGAGTGAAACGCGTGCCCGGATCTACAAACTGTTGAACGTCAACGGTCGCCGATCGGCTGACAGTTTCCATCGGGAACTGGGGAAGCTGATGTGGGATTACTGCGGCATGTCCCGCAGCGAGAAGGGACTGCAGCAGGTGATCCAGAAGATCCGCGGTCTCCGCGAGGAATTCTGGCAGAACGTCAAAGTCCCTGGCTCGGGGAATGCCCTCAACCAGAACCTCGAGCAGGCGGGGCGGGTGGCAGACTTCCTGGAGTTTGGGGAACTGCTGGCTCTCGATGCCCTGACGCGACGGGAATCGTGCGGAGGGCATTTCCGGGAAGAGTACCAGACGAAGGACAACGATACGCTGCGCGATGACGCGAACTTCAGTCATGTGGCGGCATGGCAATTCGCGGGTGAGAACCAGGATCCTGTCCGGCACGTGGAACCGCTGACATTCCAGGATGTGCAGCCGGTCCAGAGGAGTTACAAGTAATGAGCGACGGCTCGATGAGTCTGACCCTGAAAATCTGGCGGCAGGCCGATGCCTCGTCGCAAGGGGAGTTCCGGGTCTACAAGGTGCATGGCATCTCCCCAGATCAGTCGTTCCTCGAGATGTTGGACGTGCTGAACGAGCAACTCATTCAGCAGGGCGAGGAACCGGTCGCGTTCGACCACGATTGCCGCGAGGGAATTTGCGGCATGTGCAGCCTGATGATCAACGGTCAGGCACACGGTCCGGAGCGTACCACCACGACTTGCCAACTGCACATGCGGCATTTCCGCAGCGGGGATACCATCGTGATTGAGCCTTGGCGGGCCAAGGCATTTCCGGTGCTGCGTGATCTCGTTGTCGATCGATCCGCTTTCGACCGGATCATCTCCAAGGGGGGTTATGTGTCGGTCAATACCGGCAATGCCCCCGACGGGAACGCGATTCTCATCCCCAAGGAGAATGCTGACAAAGCGTTCGAAGCCGCGACCTGCATTGGCTGCGGAGCGTGTGTCGCCGCCTGCAAAAACGCCTCGGCGATGCTGTTCGTGTCGGCCAAGGTCTCGCAGATGGCACTGCTTCCTCAGGGGCAGCCCGAGCGTACCATGCGTGTCCAGTCGATGGTCGCCCAGATGGACGCGGAAGGGTTCGGGGGCTGCACCAACACCAACGAGTGTGAAGCGGCGTGCCCGGTGGGAATTTCCGTGGAGAATATCGCGCGGTTGAACCGCGAATATATCCGCGCTGTGGCGGTCGGACGCTCTTAAAACAATTCGTTACCGATTCTGAATCAGCCGGGGATGCGCATCAGGCGTCGTCCCCGGCTGTTCTGTTGAAAAGGGATGCTGAGGGCCAAGATCTGAGGCTTGAGGTTTGGAATCTGTTTTGACTGGAATCTGGGAAGAGCGAACCTGCGCGGGATCCAGCACTTCGAATCCTTTCAATCGCTGACTCGCCTGAGACTGTCTCCAGTATTTCCAGCCAGGAATAAAAAAGCAGAGGGCGGAGACTATTCCGTAGATCGACAGACCCAGGTCGGGCAGACCGACCTGTCGAATCTCAGCCATCAGCAGCGCCGTCGCGAACAGGGCAATGGCCTGCAGATAAAACTGTCCTGAGAGCGTTCCCGCCTTCACCATGAAGACGGTGGCTCCGATCAGGGGCAAAACCGGTGACAAATTCAACACCGGCATTCCGAGCAGTGTCTCCACGGCAAACAATAACGAACTGGCGAGCATGCTCGCCCCCCAGATGTGGGCAATCTGCCGCTCGACAAAAGTGATGGGCCCGGCTTTGCGCCGCAGGGTCCAGAAGACGAGTGCCCACGCCCCCAACCCCAGAATCCAGAGGCCCAGATAGGGGAGCCGGGCCTCGATATGCCGCCATTGGAACCAATTCGTCACCGTGCACAGCATCAACAGCACGAGGCTGTGCAACATCCACAAAAGTCCCCAGTTTTCAAGCACGACGGCATGGTGCGTCTCGCGGAACAGACGGTTGATCAGTTGCAGGATCGTGGTTGAGCGTGCCGAAATCGGCTCGTTGGAGAGCCATGCCTGGAGATCATCGGCGAGGTCGTCGGCCGTGGCGTATCGGAGTTCGGGAGGTTTTTGCAGGCATTTGAGAGCAATCATTTCCAGCTCGGCATCGGCGGCGGGATTCAGCATCCGTGGGGCCACCGGTTCCTGTTCGAGCACCTGCAGCAAAAGATCGACTGGCGACGCCGCCTGAAAGGGGGGGCGTCCGGTCAGACATTGGTAGAGCAGGGCTCCCAGGCTGTAGATGTCGCTCTGGGGACCAACCGAAGCATTGCGTCCGGTTGCCTGTTCGGGAGACATATAGCTGGGAGTTCCCATGATGACCCCCGTCCGGGTGAGGACCTCGGAACCATCCGATTGCCAAGCCCCGTCGGGCAGCAATCGTTCGAGCAGTTGTCGCGAGTAGGTTTCCCCGGAAGGGGGCTCAGCCGGATCACGGCCAGGTTCCGAATCACCGGGAGTGCGTCGAATCGCCACCCGTTTGGCGAGGCCAAAGTCCCCCACATGTGCCCGGCCAGCCTCATCGATCAGAATATTCGACGGTTTCAGATCTCTGTGCACGATTCCATGGGCGTGCGTATGGGCAATTGCGCGTGAGATTTCAAGGATCAGTCTCGCCGCCAGGCGGGCTGTCAGGGGCCCCTCGGCCAGTCGCGACGCCAGGGTACAACCCGGCACGTATTTCATGGTGAAAAAGGGTTGCCCCTCGAACTCACCAACCTCGTAGATCGGGATGACCTGGGGATGGTCGAGGTGGGCACTGGCAAGGGCTTCGGCCCGGAAACGTGCCAGGTCATGAGAGGTGGCGAGTGGCCCCCGGCGGATCATCTTGAGGGCAACAATTCGTCCCAGGGTCCGATGGCGGGCCCGGTAGACCACCCCCATACCACCCTCTCCCAATTGATCCAGCAAGACGTAGTCACCGAACTGTCGTCCTGCCTCGACGGGGGGCTCTACTCGCGCTTCCGCATTGAATCCAACCGCCACCGCAGTCCGTGTACGGGGGGCGAGGCAGTCGGCCAGTTCCGCCATCGGCCAAACCTCCCGCAATTCATCGGCAAGATGGGGATGGCGCGCGGCGGCGCTCTCGACGTCGGGGGGTTCTCCCCGCCGGGCCTGTGCCAGAAGACCGTTGATTAGCCCTGCGAGTTGTTCGTCGCGATCCATGGATGCTGCGAAAGGAATGGATTGGATCGCCGTGCTGCGATCCTAAGGCCCAACCACTGGGGACGTCCCCGCGGCGGTCGACCGAGCCCACCAGAGGCAGGCTGCCGAAACGATCAGGATGCTCCATTCTCCCACGGCCAGCGACTTGGTGAAACTGGGAATCCCGGGAATTGTCAGGAGGGTCCAGGAACGGACGGCGACGAGGCACAAATGAATCAGAAAACAGGCCTCCAGCATCGCGGGGAGGCGCTCGGGTCTCAGCCAGGGTTGGAGAAACAGCAGTCCCAAGGCCAATTCTAGCCCTCCGTAGACCACCATGTACTCCGAGACGCCCGCTCCCGGAATCAGCTCAAACCCAATTGAGCGTGCCGTTTGCTCCGGGCGAGCGAGGCACCATGCGCCCAGACCTGCGTAGGTCAGTCCCACCAGGGTCAAAAATCCACGAATCCACATCTCAAACCCCATTTCATCAGGGAAGAAACTGAGCCCGTTCCTCGGGCGTGGGGAGCCGACACGACTCCGTCTTTCCGAACCATCGGTAACGTCTCCGGGCAATCACGTCATAGCCCCAGTTCCGGAGAAATCTCGGGACAAGTCGAAGTGCCCAGCCGCAGCATGGCCAGGGAAACGGCAAATTGCACAGGATCCTCCAGACGGCATCTGACTTTTCATAAGTCCCCGCTCCTTCGCACAGCACCACCGAATCGGGATTCAGCCGCGCTCCTCCCGGCAAGGTCTGGGAGGCTGTCGTTCCCTGCAGGGGGGCAAACTTCAGTCGGCGTTGGCGATCATGGCGGAACAGGAAGTCAATCCACCGATTGCAGAGCCCACAGACCCCATCGTAGAACACCACCGGGTCTTGGCGGACTGGGGAACGACTGTCGGCATCCATGGGCAGGCCTGTCAGGGGAGCAGAATTAGCTTGGCAAAGCCTAGACCAACCCCTTCGGCAGGAAAAGCCCAGTCGTGCACGCAGGCTCAGTCAGCCTCTTCTCAGCCCAGCTCTCTGCGACGCACTCGAAAGAAGTTTTTGGGGGCCTGGTATCGCCTTCGGGGATGGATCCAGACGGGGACCATCAGCCACTCCTCGCCGGAAGAACCAGTACCATCGTCAATCTCACTCCTGTCTTCGCTGAAATGCCTTAACAGAAAAGTTTTCGGCTCCTGCCCAATCCTCCCGGGATTCGATATCGGATGGAAATCTGTGCTGGTTAGGGAAAACCTGAGGCGGGCAGGGAATGGTCCACAAACTTCACTCCGAAAAGACTACTGACTGCGCCATCATGTTCGACTTGATTGTTGTGGGGAACACCACGGAGGCGTCGGAAGCCGCGGTCGCCGCCGGCCGCTTGGGGGCCCGTGTGGCTCTGATTGATCCCTGGCTCTCGGGCTGGTCCGCCCCAGGGGGGGCTTCCGACTGGCTGCGTCGACTACGAGATGCAATTGCCAGTTGCACGCGGGTGAGCTCTCCCGACAACCCCCGTCAACGAGCCTCTGCGGAACGTCCCAGCCCCGCGCTTTTGGCCGAGGAGGTTATCGAACGGGATTTCTGCGCCTATCGGGTGATTCAGCAGCGACTCGACCGGCTGCGGGTGGAGAGTTTCGAGGGACATGTCCGCTTCCTTGCCGACGGCGAATTGTCGCTGAAAACCGCCGCTCGTCAGCAGCACCTTCGCAGTGCCCACTTCATCCTCGCCACGGGGACTCGGACCGACTTTCCTGTCTGGGCCGGTAATCTGGGGCGCGGTGTGTTGTCAGTCGACGATCTTCCTTCGCTCGAGCAGATTCCACGTTCGTTGATGATCGTGGGAGGAGGCACCACCGGACTTGAGGCGGCGTTCCTCTTCAGTCTGCTGGGCACGCGGGTGACACTTGTTGACCGGCGCGCCAGGCTGGTCCCCGGAGCGGGCATTCCGGCGGCCACGATCCTGCGACAGCTTCAGAGACTCGGGGTCCGTGTCCTCCTCGAATCTGAGGTCACGATGGCTGCCGAAAATCAGGAGGGGGGGATTTCCATCGAATTGCTCTCGGGTGATCGTCTGTCGGCGGAACGATTGCTCGTAACCACCGAGCGCCGGGGACTGACAGACGGGTTGGGGCTCGAAGAGCTGGGTGTAAGACTCGATGAGCGTGGACGACTCTGGTGCAATGAGCAGTTGCAGACCTGGACCCCGGGCATTGTCGGCCTGGGGGATGTGGTTGGGCATCCGCGTGAACTGGCCGAGAAGCCAATGGCTCCTCGCGACCTGGTATGGTCCCTGCTGGGAAAATCGGCAGTTCGACGCATCCCGGGGGTTGTTCTCTCTTCCCCATCGCCTCTCGCCGCAGGTAAACCCAGGTGACCCGGGATTGTCGGCTCAGCGCGGAACTCGCAACTCTCTTCGACTGACCGTCTCCGTTCCCTCTGGGGCCCGCTCAACGGGTTTTTCCTGAGCAGAATTGCGGAAACAACGGATTCGTCGGATTTCGTTGCGGTGGCCGCAAAGGTCGTCGGTTGCTCTCAGTCGATTCAAGAGGCATCGCGCTCAGCCCGCAGGGCGGTCAGAACCCGGCCGAGGTCTTCAGGGAGCGGAGCATGGAACTCCAAAGCGTCGCGGGTGATCGGATGCAGAAACTGCAGGCGTTCGGCATGCAGTGCCTGGCGATCGAGCAACAATGGATTGAGAGGATCGTCCGGTTCCTGGGGGGGGCAAGGGCCGCTCTCTTCATCCGGATCGTCCTCTGAATCCCGGGTTTGCAGAGCCTGTCCTGTTTTCGGCAGACTGGCACCCGACCCAAAAAATGGGCTTGGCAGACGGGCAACGCGATGACGCAGATCGGACTGACGAAACCGTGCGCTCGGTCCGTAAAACTCGTCCGCGAGCAGGGGGTGACCGATCGAAGCGAGGTGGACCCGAATCTGGTGCAGGCGTCCAGTCAGCGGCCGGGCCCGCACCAGCGCATACCCGGGAAACTGCTCGACCACCTCATATTTCGTTCGTGAGGGGCGAGGATCGATTGCATCTGTCGAAACCGACATGCGGATTGTCCCCCCACCGGGCCATTGACCAATCGGCGTGCTCACTTCACCGGTCTCCGGTTCGGGCTCACCATAGACCAGTGCGAGGTATGCCTTCGACACTCGCCCCTGTTCCCAACTGATTCCCAAATGCCGGTGCGCCAGATGGTCCTTCGGGCAAACCATGACGCCGCTGGTCAATCGGTCGAGCCGGTGGACGATCCCGGGGCGGACCAGTCCCGGCAATTGCGTCTGTCGGTCGAAATGCGCCTGAAGCGCGTTGGCCAGTGATCCGCTGGAGAAATTGCCGCAAGGATGAACCACGAGATCGGCTGGCTTGTTGACCACCACCAGCCATTGGTCTTCGTAGAGGATTTCGAGGTCTCGCGGCTCCGCAGGCAGCAGGTGATCGGGAGGCTCCAACAGCCGCACCCGAACCGTCTGACCCCGATAAACCCGCGATGTCGACTCCGCAGGCACCCCTTCGATCCGCACCTGACCGGCCCGCACCAGCCGCTGCATCCGGTAGGGAGTGTAATTGCGGAAGTGACGCACCAGGAACGAATCAATTCGGACTCCATGAAGGTAGTTCTCGACCGTGAGGTCGGCTTCAAATGGAGAGCGTGTGTCAGACGACATGGTATCAGGGAGGGAGTGATGACCACTGAGGGTCAGGCGAAAGTTCGGCAGGTTGAGCCTTGGATTCCTGGAGGCAATCGCTAGGAGAGAGGTCCACGGCCGAAAACCATCAGTGTGATGTCGTCATGTTGGGGGCTTCCGGCGGCATGACGGTGGACATCATCCATGATGGCATTTCCCAGCAGTTCAGGGCTGGGGGGTGATCGGGTCACAACGGTGCGCAGCCGATCCAGACCATAGAGTTCTTCTTTGGAATTGTTCGCCTCGCTGATCCCATCGGTGTAGATCACAACGCTCTCGCCGGGGGAAAGGACGCGACGAACCGTTTCAAATTCCAATTCATCGAAAATCCCCACGGGCAGGCCGACGACCGACTCGGACAGCTCCTCGATCGTCCCATTGGGCCGTCGAATGAGAGGAGACATGTGTCCGCCGCTTACGATGGTCAATTCGTGGGTGTTCAGGTCGAGACTCGCCAGGATCAGGGTGACAAATCGTCCCTCGATCATGTTGGCGCCCATCTGGGTGTTGATTCGCCGCAGTGCCTCTCCCACATCAGGAATGAACTCAAGGGTGCTCTGGACCACGCTCGACAGCCGCGACATGATCAGGGAGGCGGCGACTCCCTTTCCTGCCACATCTCCAAACGCCATCCAGACCCGCGAGTCACCCATCACCCGACAATCGTAATAATCGCCACCCACCGCCTGGGCCGATTCATATGCTGCGAAGAAGCTGTAGCCTGGTACCTGAGGCAGCGAACCGGGGAGCAGCGCCCGCTGCACCTGGGCCGCCGTCCGCATCTCGGTATCGTACTTTTGCTTCTCGACGTAGACCTCAAACAGTCGTGCAGTTTCGTAATTCAAGGCGGCCTGGCCGGCGATCGCGGCCAGCAAATCGAGATCGTCCTGATTGAATTGACCCGTCAGCCGGTTGGTATCGATGTGGATCAGTCCAATCGGATCTCCAGACAGAGCCAGCAGGGGCATGCACATCATGGAACGTGATTTGAAATTCGCCACCGACTCACCAGGGTTGTATGAGCCGACATCGTCTGCCGACAGAATCCCCTGGCGTTTTTCCAGCACCTGGTTGACGATGGTGCGGCTCAGCACGACGCTCTGATCCTCCCCGGGGTCCCGATGCCGGATGGCGCGGGGGATCATCTGACCGTTAGACGAGTCTTTCAGCAGAATCACCCCCCGGTCGACCGAGGGAAAAATCCTGAACAGGCTCTCCAGGATGCGGGGCAGGATCGCCTCGAGTTCAATCGTACCCGCCAGAGCCTGACTGATTTCAATGATGGCTTTCAGTTTTTCCTGCGGATTGGCCTGCAGGATCCCGAAACGGCTTGATGTGGAGTCGAGCGTGGCTGTGACCACACTCGACGAACGGGCATCGTCAGATATGCTCACACCGATGTTCGGGGGAAGGGGAGCCTGTGCTGCGGCGGGACTTCCTTCTTTCGATCTGCCCGGCAAAGAGAACCGTATCAGGACTGGACCGAGCTTGATTCGGTCGTCGTCCTTCAGCTCCGTGAGTTCGGTGATCCGTTTCCCGTTGACAAAGGTTCCATTTGTGCTGGACAGGTCCTCGATGAAATACCGTGTTCCCCGCCCCAGGATCCGCGCATGGCGGGTGGAGACCATGTTCGATTCGATCGGAATATCACAGTTTTTTGCCCTTCCCAGCAGGGTTTCATCCTGGCGGATCTCACAATTGACCGTCTCGCCCGACTTGAGGACGATCAGTTGCGCAAAGTTCTGGTTATCCATTGGCTGGTCTCAAAACGAGGTTGTACCGCACGACCACTCCGCTCTGCCGGAATCCTTCTTCCGTCACGCCTCACGTCTGCATCCTTCACCCACGCTGTACCGACTCATAATACATCGGGGCATGGCCGGAGATGGCCGCCAGCAGATCAAGGTCGTCCAGGTTGAACTTCCCCGTCAGCCGGTTGGTCTCGACGTGGATCAGCCCGATCGGCTCACCTGACAGTCCCAACATGGGCATGCACATCATGGAATGCGATCTGAAATTCGCCACAGACTCGCCAGGGTTGTCGGTGTCCACATCGTCAGCCGAAAGAATTCCGTGGCGTTTTTCCAGCACCTGGTTGACGATGGAATGGGGGAGGACCACGCGCTGGTCCTCCCCGGGGGCCCCATGCCGGATGGCGCGGGGGATCATCCGACCGGTGGCCGAATCCTTCAGCAGGATCACCCCCCCGTCGATCTGCGGAAAAACCATGAACAGGCTTTCGAGGATTCGATTGAGGAGCAAGTCCTGGTCGGCGGTTCCAGCCAGTGCCTGAGTGATATCGACGATGGCTCTCAGTTTCCGCTCGGATTTGGCCTGGTGATTGTCGAATCCACTCGAAAAAGAATAGCGCACGGCAACCGACAATCCGGTCATTCCGTTGTCGTCAGGGATGCTCGCCCCATGTTCAGCAGGCACAGTTGGGTGCTGCCAGTCGGGACGCCGTGCTGTCGGGTTTGACGACAGGCTGAACAACATCAAGACCGGCCCCAGGTTGATTCGATCGTCGTCTTTCAGTTCCGTGGGTTCGGTGATCCGCCTGCCGTTGACGAATGTCCCATTCACACTCGACAGATCTTCGAGAGAGTAATGCGTGTCGCGCTGCAGGATCCGGGCATGCTTGAATGAAACCATATTCGACTCGATGGGGATGTCACAGGTTGCTGTCCGGCCCATCAAGGTCTCCTCCCTGGAAAGATCATATCGCACCGTCTCTGCCGCCTTCAAAACGATGATCTGGGCCTCGAACTGATCTGACATTGATTCTCCTCACTCTCGAATTGCTTCGCCCAGGATCCTCGTTTCATTCGTACGCAACAACATTTCGGCCGACATGATCAGGTTGAACCGGTGCAGTGTCTGACAGGCGGCAGACTTCGCCTGCTGGGGGTGGATCTTTCCAACGGAAGCATCACCCCAATGGCCGCCTCAGCGTTCCGGAAAAATCCGCCCGGTATTGTCGCACATTATCGACTTCCCCAACTCCAACGCCTTGGTTTCGCTCCATCCGCGGGTGAGTACGAAGTCTTCCGCCAGCACTTTGGCCAACACCCGCCGGAACATGCCGAACTTCGGCTTCGCAAACTCCAGCTTGTACATGTCGCTGTAGTATCCAATCTGTTTGGTCTGCGGCACAGCCTGCAGACGGGACCGCAGGTCGGGTTCGATGAAGGCCGGGATGTTCGAATACCACCAATGACTGCTGGTCACCACATTGGGGAAAATCCAGGCATAGCTCACGAGTTCCTGATTGACCCCGTGGGCCAGCACCGAAATCGGGAAGGTCACCCGTGGAAACGCGTTGAACAGGGCCGCGTATTGCGAAAGTGAGCATCGGCTGTCGAACAGATCCTGACCCTGGAACACCCCCGACGGGTAGACCCGCCGGTTCACACCAATCATCAGGTCGAAAGGCAGTTGTGCCTCGGCGCATTCCTCCGCCAGGCACCAGAACACAAACCTTGCCAAAACGGACTGTTCATCCAGGGAGAGCGTTTGGCCGTTGCGCAGTGCCCCCAGAATCGGATCGACCGTGGCAGCAGTCACCGGTGCGGGGCTGAAGTCGGGCGGCAGCGAGATGGCACACGCCCGCGTGTGGTTCTTCAGGAAGTGGCTGAAGAGTACGTCCAGCCCCCGCCGTAACGAGGCCACGTCCCAGGCTTCCTCCCTGGTCGCCTTTCGGAATCTTTCTCGCGTCTCAGACTGCCACAAACGAAAGACCAGATCGTCAGTCCGCAGGCAGGGGATATAAAACTTCGTATCGAAACCAGTGAGTGGATCGTCGAAGTCATTGGTCAGAAAGACTCCGGTCAACCGGCTGCGCCGCAGCACTTCACGTTCCCAACCGGGGTCCGAGAGAACCGCCAGGCTCTGGTCGTACAGACGCTCCCAGTTCGACTCGGTGATCCGCTCTTCCTCAAAACCAAAGAAATCGCGGCAGATCTCCAGCAGCCAGGAATACTGCACTGTGTTTTCAATTGCCGCGAGGCCCGGCACAATCCGGCCGACCTTTTCGCGTGGAGACAAACCTGGTTCTTCAATCTGTTCCCTGGGAATGCCCGCGGAATGTGCCAGCTCAGTGTAATAGTGATATCCCAAAATGTCGGCCAGCGTTTGCGAGGGGGCGCTGTGCGGATTGATGTGCGTGTGAGGATCAACCAGCCACAATGCGTCGAGTTCGGCCTGCAATCGCTGGACAACAGTCTGGGACATGTTCAGGAGTCGTCGTGGAGCCTGGAGGACAAGGAGGAACGGTGCAGGGGGGGCAGATCAGGTGGATGGAGGGCTGGGATCCGATCGAGTCGGACTCACGGTCCCTGTGGTAACGTCCTCCGGCAAACGATGTCCCATCTTGTCGCGCTTCGTTGCCATGTACTCGGCCCGTTCCCGCTCGGGTGGGGCGATGATCGGGATCTGTTCGACCACGGTAAGGTTCACTCCCGAATAAACAAAGGCGTTGGTCTTCTTGGGGTTGTTCGTCAGCAGCCGGATCCGCGACAGTCCCAGATCTTTCAGGATCTGCAGCCCCACCATGTAGTCTCGCATGTCGGCTTTGAAGCCCAGCTTGTGATTGGCTTCCACCGTGTCAAAGCCCTGATCCTGCAGGACATAGGCCTTCAGCTTGGGGATCAGGCCAATACCCCGGCCTTCCTGCGGCAGGTAAACCAGCGCTCCCGCCCCCTCCCGCGAAATCATCGAGAGCGCCAGGTGCAACTGGTCTCCACAGTCGCACCGCAGCGACGCCAGCAGATCCCCCGTGAAGCAGGAGGAATGCATTCGGACCAGGGGGGCCGGCTGTGAGGTCAGGTCTCCAAGGACAATCGCCAGGGGCACCTGTTCTTCATGCTCGACCCGATAGGCAATGACCTTCAGGTCACCGTATTTCGATGGCAGCCGGGTTTCGACTTCCCTCCGGATCAGCCGCTCGCTCAACCGCCGGTGTCGGATCAGCTCCTCGATGGTGATGATGGGGAGTGAGTACTCGTCCGCCAGCGCCTGCAGGTCGGCATCGTTGGCCATTCGGGTGCCATGCCGGCTGAGGATCTCAATCAGCACTCCCACGGGCTGGAGCCCCGCCATTTTCAACAGATCGATGGTGGCTTCGGTGTGTCCCGCCCGACGCAGCACGCCACCCGGCTTGGCCGCCAGGGGAGGAATATGTCCCGGCCGCAAAAACTCGCTCGATTGCGCTTTGGGATCAGCCAGTCGCCGCAGGGTGAGGGCCCGGTTTTCCAGGCTGACACCGGTTCCCGCGTCTTTGTGGTCGACCGGAATCAGGAAGGCTGTTCCCAGATGAGCCGTATTCTGGTCGGCGGGAACCATCGCCGACAGTTGCAGCCGGTCGGCCACCTCCTGCGACATTGGGGCACACAGCAGTCCCCGCCCAATCTCCAGCAGGAAGTTGACCGTTTCCGGGGTGATGGACTCCGCCGCGCAGACAAAATCACCTTCGTTTTCGCGGTCGGCATCATCGACCACGATGACGACACGGCCCTGCCTCAGGGCCTGCAACACCTCTTCAATGGGACTCGA
>JBKDUK010000089.1:0-38160 GCA_046339535.1 Planctomycetaceae bacterium
CCCGCCGCGCAGTTCATCGCGGGTGTCGCGAAATTTGGTTTTTTGCTCGTCGGTCAGCTTATGTTCGGTCTGGACCTATTCCATATTCCACAGGCCGTCTACGCCCCCCCCCTGGCCGCCGAACCCCCCACCAAATCCTCCCCGACCCGGTCCTTGGGCGAGGGCCACCCCGGGAACCACCACGGCGGCCACCAGGCCACACAGCACACCCCGCCACAGGCAGGCCAATCGAGTCTTCATCAACACACCTTCTCTTGGCACCAGGAATGAAGGATGCCGACGAAAACCAGTCGCCGGCACAGCCCCCGCTTACCAAGACAAACCCCCGGCCGGGCAAAAAGTTTCGCCCGGCCGGGGGGAATTGTCATACTCAAAACGCTCTGTTCCGCACCCGATTAGTCGTTGGGTGCGCCCGCCTGGGGAGCCTCGGTAGGAGATTCTGGCGGCGGCAGTTCGAGCTGCAGCTCTTCTTCAACCACCTTTTTGGGGTCGATCGATTCCGTCGGATCTCCTGAGTTGGCTGAAGTTCCCTCGGCCTGGGGGGCCGGTGCAGGGGGATCGGACTTCGCTTCTCCCTCGGGCTGAGGCTTGGCGGCGTCGTCTCCCTCCTTCAAGTCGGTGGCTGGACCACGCGGCTCACCACGCCGCTGGAAGCTCAATCCCGGATCGCCCGGAGGGCCTCCCTGCAGCACAAACGAGAAGCTGTTTGGGTTTTTGACCTCCGCACTGCCGGTCATGGCCCCCTCTTCGGGGCTGTCGAGCAGCAGGGCGTCGCCATCGACGTCGAGGGTTCCCTGAATGGTGCGGGGCTCGCCCCCCTTCGGTTCCACCAGCCAGGTGAAGCCGCTCTCTTCGGTGATCGTGAGAATCACATTTCCCCCCTGCGGCAACTCGGCGATCCAGGTGCCGACGAGATCGAAGAATTCCTCGGCTGCTGGTTCCTGCCCGGGTTCGTCGGGAGTGGTGTCTCCTGGCTCGGGCTTGGCCTCGGGCTGGGCCGGCTTGGGTTGCGGCTGCAACTCGGGAGGAATGGGATCGATGCCCCCCGTTCCCGGAGGAATGGCGGGGGGGGCCTGTGCCTGAGCCTGTCCCTGTTCGAGCGCCTTGGCGAGCTGCGCGGCCACGAGGTCGCGGGGCTGCAGCTCACGCACACGGTTGAACTTCTTGAGGGCGTTCTCGGGGTGGCCGCAGACGAGGTAGTGGTACCCCAGCAGGAACTGCAGAGCCACGTTGTCGGGCTGGACCTTCGAGGCGTCTTCCAAGGCTCGCAACTGCGGGGTGTAACGCCCCGGTTCGCCGTAGAGTCGCGACATGGTGGCCCAGTCCCAACCCGGCGAGCTGGCCAACAACGCGTTCAGCACTCCTGCCGCGCTCTGATATTCGCCATTGGCGAAGAGGCACAGGGCGTAGAACTCGTGCGCGGCGGGATCTCCGGGACGCAGCCGCAGGGCCTGCAGGGCCCGCGTCTTGGCGTTGGGATAGTCTCCCGCCCGGAACAGGGCCACGGCCTGGTCGAACTCGGCCAGTCCCGGCTCGGCAACCGGTTGTGGAGCGGGGACTCCGGGCTGAATGGGCTGTTCCACCTGCACCACCGGCTGGACGACGATGGGGCGGGTGTAGTCGATGCCCTCCACAATCACCGTCTGGCCGCAGTAGGGGTTCACGTACGACACGTAGCCGCTGGAGTAGAGGAAATTGGCGTTCCCCCCACCCAACAATCCCCAGGCGAAGGGACCGACGGTGATCGCCGCCCAGGGACCTCCCCATGCTCCCTGGTACCACGAGTGGTGGTGCACATGGACGTGGGTGTCGTGCCAGTAGGTGCCGAACGGCTTGTAGGACGGGCGCCCGCCCCACCAGCCATAACCGGGGCGGTTGCCCCAGTTGTTCACGTTGTTGTTGATGTTGATGTTGTTCGTGACGTTGTTGACATTATTCGTCACGTTGGTGGGGGGTTGGGGCCGGGGGCGGGTCACTACGGGCCGCTCTGGCCGTTCGGGCCGTTCGGGGCGAACCGGCCGATCGGGCCGGGCCGGTCCCGTGGGCAACGACGGAAGCCCCCCAGAGATGGTTTCCCCAGGCCGGTTGCCGAAGTTCGGGCGGTCGGGGCGTCCGGGACGATTCCCCAGCCCCGGGCGTCCCGGCTGGACAATCCCCGGCTGCGTGGGTGTGACGGGTTGACCGGGATTGATTCCCGGATTCACCGGCTGGGGAGTGACCGGCCCTCCAGGGGAGGGACGGGTAGTACCGATCGCGCCTGGTTCACCAGGCCGTCCGGGACGATCCGGGCGGTCGGGTCGATCCGGCCGACCGGGACGGTCTCCCAGCCCGGGCCGCTGCGGCTGTCCCGGCTGGGCGATGCCCGGCTGGGTGGGGGTCACGGGAAGGGTGGGTGTGACGGGTTGACCGGGATTGATTCCTGGATTCACCGGCTGGGGAGTGACAGGCCCTCCCGGGGAGGGACGGGTGGTTCCAATGGTCCCTGGTTCACCAGGCCGTCCGGGACGGTCTCCCAACCCCGGCCGATCTCCGAGCCCGGGCCGCTGGGGCTGTCCTGGCTGGGCAATGCCCGGTTGTGTGGGGGTCACCGGAACGGTGGGGGTGACAGGTTGAGTAGGATTGATTCCCGGATTCACGGGCTGGGGCGTGACCGGTCCACCCGGAGTGGGTCGGGTGGTTCCAATCGCTCCCGGTTCACCAGGCCGTCCGGGACGATCCGGGCGGTCGGGTCGATCAGGTCTCCCGGGACGGTCTCCCAACCCCGGCCGCTGGGGGAGTCCCGGTTGGGCAATCCCAGGCTGGGCGGGAACAACACCCGGATTCACCGGGTTGACGGGCTGCCCCGGTGCGGGTCGGTTCAGGCCACCCAAGTTTCCAGGTCCCGGGCGATTTCCCGGGAGACCTCCCACAGGACGGCCCAACCCGGGTTGACCAGCCGGAGCTGACGGATTGATCGGGTTCTGGGGAACCGGGCGGGGCTGCGGCTGAGGCTGCGGTTGGGCGGGTGGGGCCACAGGACGAGCTGGGGGCTGGGGAGTGGGCCGAGGTTGCGGCTGAGGCTGCGGAGCCGGGCGCGCAGGGGGTTGCGGAACCGGGCGGGGCTGTGGTTGGGGCTGCGGCGCGGGACGGGCCGGGGGTTGGGGGGCCGGCCGGGGCTGCGGCTGCGGTTGAGGTTGCGGTGCGGGCCGAGCGGGGGGCTGCGGAGCAGGACGCGGCTGTGGTTGAGGCTGGGGTGCGGGTCGCGGTTGACCACCCCCCCCGCCGGGGGCCCCGTCACGCTCACGTCGACCGGGACGGTCGCGGGGTGGCTGGGCAACCGTATCGGGCACCAATCCCAACATCGTTCCCAGCAGGCAAACCGCCGCCAGCAACTGTCTTCCGTTCATGTTTGTTCTCCGCTGGTCAATCTGCATGTCTCTCACTTTCCCGCGAAGCGGGCTCTGGCCCCAGGGTGTGGTCTGCAATCTGAGTTTTTCGAGTCCTGACTGCGAAGCAGGGTTTGGGAGATGCACAACCGCTGGGCTGACACACTCCATTCGCCCGTGGGCCACGGGCCCGGTGTCTCTGGCAGCGCGAATCACGGCCCCTGCGAAACCGGAGATCGGCTGCCAACCGCAGGTCTTATTTCCTTGGGGAGCATCTTGGTTCCCCATTTCCACGACAACGCCCTCACCGGGGACTGGCGACCGATGGGTCCGGGATGTCTTGGGATGATGTGGACTCCTGTCCGGACTGGCGTCCCTCTGTCTCAAACGGCTCCAGCCTACCCGTTCTCACCGAATGCCGTTCGTGTTCAGCGCAGCGTCTTCCGATGGCGGGATCGTGGCGATGGGTTTTGGAGAACGGGACAGCCCCATCTCCAGATCGGACAGACATTTCCAAGTGTATCGGACGGTCCACGTCGCGACAAATCCCCAGTTGGGACGGGGGGTCTGTAGAAGACGAGCCGGATGGGGTTTTCCCCGGCAACTCATGTGGCGGGACTCGAGCCAGGCGGTTGGGAAGCCCCCCCGGTGGCCTGCCGTAACCGTTCGACCACCCGGGCACTGCGGGGGCCGTGGGACTGCAACCGGAACCGGCGGCTATGCGCTCCCGTGGTCTCGATCTCGATCCGCAGGTGGTCGGCGGGCAGCAGGTTGGCGACCCGGTCGGCCCATTCCACGAAACAGACCCCCGCGCCCGAGAAGTACTCGTCGATTCCCAGGTCGGCGAATGCCTCGGGATGAGCCAGCCGGTACGTGTCGAAGTGATACAGCGGCCAAAGCCCCTCGTACTCTTGAACCAGAACGAAGGTGGGGCTGGTCACCTCGCCCGGCTCGATGCCCACACCCCAGGCGACCCCCTTGACCAGTCGGGTCTTGCCCGCCCCGAGATTTCCCACCAGGGCCACCACGAGGCCCGGTTCCAGCGCGCGGGCCAATCCGTCGCCGAGACGGTCGGTCTCGGCTTCACTGTGGCTGTCAACAATCAACGGCGGCGGGAGGGAAGCGGGGGGCACGGCGGGCCAGTTGGGGGGGCGGTTCAGACGTGGCTGCGGGCTCTAGCGGTAGAGAGCCCCAACCCCTGTCGGCAGCTCGTGCAGTTGGCGCACTTCTTCGGCCGACAGGGCCCGGTCGAACAGCGACAGTTCGTCGAATTCTCCCACGTAGGCGATGCCCAGCATGATTGCGGTTTTGTCGGGATCCCAACTGAGGGTCTGCTTCCCCTTGAGGGTGCCGTGCAGTTGGCCGTCGACGTACATCCGCGCCTCGGCATCGGGCCGCCCGGTGTTGTAGTGCGACCAGGTCGCCACAAGATGTGTCCAGCGGGTCTTCTGAAAGGGAGGATTCTCGTGGACGATCATCGGGCGATCCTTCACAGCGATTTTTTCCCAGGGGGTGTTGGCGGGGTTCCAGACCTTGAAGTCCGAGAACACCCCGAAGCGGAAGTGTCGGGGGCGTTCGTCTTTCGAAAAGTCGAAAAAGAACGAGGCGTCATCCCACTTCTTGTCGGTGATCTGAATGGGGTCGGCATAGTCGGGAGGCAGTTCGTCGGGAACCGACAGCTTGAGCCACAGAGACAGGGTGCCCGACCAGTCATCAGGGCGCCAGTCGATGTTTCTGACGGCGGGGTAGTAGATCACCAGGGGGGAGGTCTTCTGGAATCGGAGTGAGTCGCCATGCCGGCCGCCGTTGGGGACCAGCACGACTTCGGGTCGGCGTTGGCCCGGTTGACCGTCGGTGCGCATGAGGGTGGTGGCAGTGTGGATTCGCTTGTCGCCCCGGGCGAAACCGGCATCAAACCCACCGTCAAAATCGGCGTGCAGTGTGAGCGACTCTCGCAGGGGGGCCGGTTCGGCGGCAAAGGCCATGCCGGCCGTGAGACCAGCGGCCACCAGACACCCAGACATCAACAGGCCGCGCATGGCCACCTCGCAGACAAAAGGAAGGAAACCAGAAAATTGACGTGGTCGTTTATAGCCCGTACCCCCCTTGGCGAGAATCGTGTGGGCGTGGGACCGGGGGACCGCGAGGTCAGCGGAGATCGCTCCCGCAGATCCGTTGCGGCGAAGGCGCACGGCGAGCACTGGCCAGAAACAACGCAACCCCGACAGCGAAAGGCGCTGCCGGGGTTAGTGAGAGACATTCGGGCGGGCTCCGGGGATCAAGCCCCGGGCACAGCCTATTCCTTGTCGCGGAACTTCTTGTGGCATTCGTTGCAGGCCTTGTTGGCCGCGTCGAACGCCTTCTTGGCACCAGCGAGGTCCTTGGCCTTGAAGGCAGCGGCGGCGGCCGTCATTTCCTTCTGGAAATCTTTCGACTGCTGCTGCCAGAGGGGCTTGTCGGCGTCATTCTTGACTTCGTGGGTGTCTTCGTGGGTCACCAAGGCCAGTACCGCCAACACGCTGGCGTCACGCGCGGTCTGAGCCAACTCTTCGTCTTTTTCGGGCAGCTTACGAACCGCCCGGCGGAGCTTGCCATTGCGGGCATTGACTTCTTTCATCACGGCGCCAAGCTTGCCCAGTTTGTTCCATTCGGCTTCCGGTTTGGCTCCCGCCGCGGCACCGCCAGCGGCCGCCTTCACAGCGTCCAGACCTTTCTTGGCATCCTCAAAGCTCTTCGCATTGCCGATGACAATGGCTCCATCTCGGACATCGGCAGCCGCCGCCTTCCAGGCCGGCTTGTCTTCCGATTCAACAATCGCCTGCGACAGCGCGGCCAATACGCCGGCGTCACGGCCCAGCGGCCCCGCCTTTGCTTCCTGGTATTTGTCAGCGCTGGACAGCGCTTCTTCCAACGCCTTGATCTTGGCGTCGGCTTCCAGCACCAGATCGGCACCGGGGGCCACATCCTTGATCTTCACCGGGGCCGCCGCGAAGGACGCCACCGCAACGACTGAGAGAGAGAGACTCAACAGAGAGACGCGCAGCATCAGCAACCTCACAGGAACGAACGGCAGGGCTGGCGAAGCAGGTAGCGTATGCCCCACTGGCCAACATCGAAAAACCGCCCGGCATAGCGGGCTGGGTGAAAACTCTCGCAGGTGGGAACCGCGCTCAGGATCCCGTAGTCCAGTCGACCGGTGAGGGGATGCAGAGCTCGATCTTTGGGGGAGGGAGCAGCTCTTGCCGAGCGAGGCCGCACATCATTGTGCGAGCTTGTCTGCGCCGTTGTCAACTCTGTCTTCATTTAAGTTCGTGGGCGGCGATCAGCCCCGCCCACTTACCGACATAGGGAACTCCAGAGAGAGTTCTGGAAGGCGCCTTGCCTCGCACCTCATTGATTGCCGGCGGCCGGGGAGATGCTAAAGTGCCCTGAGGGCACTGCTTATCGCAGGTCTGTTGAACCGATTCTCCACTCTGCTCTTCTGACCATTTGTCCATGCTCGACACTCCTCCCCCTACTGGTCCGATTTGTGAGCGCATTATTTTTCGTGGACGGGTGCAGGGGGTGGGGTTCCGCCAGCACACCCGCGGGCTCGCCCAGGGATTTCCTCTCATCGGCTACGTGCGGAACCTGGGAGACGGTTCGGTCGAGGTGGTGGCCAAAGGCCCAGCCTCAGCGATCCATGGACTGGTAGTCAAAATCCAGTCCGATTTTCGGGACAATGTGACTGGTGTGGAACGTGAGATTGGCGAACTGCTGGAGGAATTCACAACCTTCGATATCCGTTTTTAGCAATTGCAGCGAGTCCCCCGGATGCAAGGATTCACCCGGATAAAACACTCCGACCAATCCAGATTGTCTCGCAAAATGCAGCCGGCGACAGCCGGAGGACGCTGGCAGTCGCGAGGCCGTTTTGCTGGCTCTGGGGAGTGATGCCCATCCCTCAATCTGTGCAGTTTTTGCCCATGATCGCAGTCAGAGCGCCGGATCGGGGCCAACACCCCGGCCCCGAGTGGCGTAACGCAGAGGGCGTGTTTGACTTGAACTGCTGTGTTCCTCTTCTCCCCGCGTGCCACTGATGATGCCTGCCGTTCACCATCTGCCCCAAATGTTGGTTTGGACCCAGGACGCCCAGATTCTGACGGCCCAGGCCCGGGCGAAAGAGTTGCTGGTGGACAACGGCTGGATTTTTGGAGGTTTTTTCCTGGTGGTGGCCACTCTGGTCGCAGTTTTGTACACCACACGCACTGGGGTGATTGCCCGGGCTGCAGCGAAGGAGGCTATCCGCCAGCCAGTGTTTCCTCTGCTGCTGACGATTTCGTTGGTCATGCTGGTTTTCAATACCTTTATTCCGTTTTTCTCGCTGGGGGAAGATGTAAAGATGATGGAGGTCTGTGGACTGGCCATGCTGCTGATTTGCGGCATGTTTTTGGCCATCTGGACCTCCAGCATGAGTATTGCTGACGAGATCGAGGGGAAAACAGCGATGACGATGCTGTCGAAACCGGTCAATCGTCGGCAATTCATCCTGGGAAAATTTTTGGGAATTCAAACGGCGGTGTTGTTGATGGCATTGCCCATCGTGCTGGCCTTTGCCGGTTTGACCATCTACAAAGTCTTCTATGACGCTCGCGAATCGACCCGTGACGATGTGACGATTGAAAATGCCGTGATTGAAGTGTTGCGATTGATGCCGGCGGTCGTGCTGGTGTTGCTGGAGATCATGGTGATGTCGGCCATCTCGGTGGCCTTGTCGACGCGAGTGCCGATGGTCGTCAATCTTGTCACCTGCTTGGCGATCTTCGTGGTCGGCCACCTGACGGAAACCTTGGTGGTGAGCAACATTGGAAAGCTGGAACTGGTGGGATTCATGGCACGGTTGGTGGCCATGGTGCTTCCAGCAGTGGGAATGTTCAACGTTGAGGCGAAGCTGATGACTGATGGGTCCGTACCGCCAGTCTACGTCGGTTGGGCTGCCGTTTACGCCGGGGCCTATATCATGGCGGCGATCCTGTTGGCATTTTGGATGTTCGAGGACCGCGATCTGGCGTAGGCGGGACTTTGACGGGACAGCGAGGGGTCGGTGAGCACGCACGAACCAGAGGGGCTGGAGCGCATTTTCCCAGCTCGAGAATTGTTCCGCGGGGAGGGGCTGCGAGGCTGGTGCTGGTCTGCCTTGGGATCGCTGACTCTGTGTGGACTGCTCTTGGTTCTGGGATTTCTGGCAGACTTGCTGATCACGCGGGGAGAGAGCAGCGTGGCAACTGCAGATCTCCCCCTTCTGCAGTCGTTTCCAGCAATCGAAATTCCCGGTGATGTGGCGACTCCGCACGTCAATCTGCCAGACTCCGGTGTCCTGCCAACGCTATTGCGATGGAGTCGGGGCGCTTCGGCCAGTCTTGGAGCATGGTTGTATGCGAACGTGCCACCGCTCAGGCGAAATGCGTCGGCGTTAACCTTTCTTGTGATTCTGGGGACAGGTCTGTCTTTTTTCTGGAGCCTGTGTGCCTCACGGGCCCGTCGTCACTGGAATAGCGCTGGACTGTCCGTGGCCGCCAACCTGCGGCGGGAGATTCATCGCCAGGTACAACGATTGGGCCCGGGCGATCTCGATGGCACGGTTGGTGAACAGGCAATGTCGCTGTTCACCGGCGATGTCGACGCAGTACGGGAAGGTGTCGTGGCGACGTTGGGCTTGCGCGGACGGGATGTACTGCGATTGGCTTTGGTGCTGGGTTGCCTGTTGTGGATCGACCCGGTGCTGACCACTGTCTGCGTCGTACCCCTGTTGGGCTGCTGGTGGCTCTCTCGTAGCCAGATCCGTCACAGTCGCGATTTGGAACGCATGACCCAGTTGGCCGGCGAACGGGATCTGAGAATCCTCGCCGAAGGTCTCTCGAAGACCCGGTTGGTGCGGGGCTATGGGTTGGAGAGTCTCGAACAAGTGCACTTTCAGAAGTCGCTTGATCGCTACCAGCGATCGCAAGAGGGCGTGCTGGAACAGAGCGCCTGGTCTCGACGAGGAGTACGGATTCTGATCGCAATCTCGGCAGGATTTGTCGCGCTGTATCTTGGAGGTCGGGTACTGCTTCCACCACGAGAGACCCCACTGGCATGGGCTCTTGTGGTATTGGCCGGTTTCTGGATTGCATGGCGCCCCCTGCAGGAGTTGGCAGCCCGTCGTTCGACTCTGGAACCGGCAGATCGGGCTGCTGATCGGATTCGAGCGTTTCTCGCCACAATTCCTGACGTGGGCCAGGCAGTAGGAGCCCGCTTTGTTCAGCCCTTGCGCCGCCTGCTGACCCTCGAAAAGGTGACCTACGCTCCCAACCGGTCAGACCCACCTCTCCTGCAGGAATTGAGTCTCAAAATTCCCGCTGGTCGCAAAGTTGCGTTGGTATCGACGGATCGCCGAGAAGCCGAAGCCGTCGCCAGCCTGTTGCCCCGGTTCATTGATCCCCAGGCAGGTCGGGTGTTGATCGACGACTCCGATATCGCTTGGGGAACTCTCGACTCGGTGAGGGCCGAGTCGATCCTGGTGAGTGGGGAAGATCCCTGTATCTCGGGCAGTGTCCGTGAAAATCTGCTGGGGGATTCACCAGGGGTCACTCTTGAGACGATCACGAACGCGTCCAAGAGAACCCACGCGCATGAGTTCATACAGGGACTGCCCCAAGGCTACGAGACCATCATTGGAGAGCAGGGGGTCATGCTCGATCCCAACCAGAGTTTCCAACTCGGTCTGGCTCGGGCTCTGGTGCGCAATCCCGCACTGTTGATCATCGACGAGCCCCACCTGTTGCTCGACGATGCTCTGCGTACCCAACTCGACGAGGCCTATCGGGCGCTCAGCGAGGGTCGGACCGTGCTGTTCCTTCCCCGACGCATGTCGACCCTGCGAAGGTGTGATGAAATTGCCTTTCTGCACAAGGGACGGTTGGCCGCCATTGGCCCCCGTGATCGCCTGTCCCAGGTCTCCCCTCTCTACCGTCACTGGGAATACCTGCATTTCAACGAATTCCGAAATGAATTCGAGGTCGAAAGCGAATGAATCGGGCGGAGGATCCGCTTTCCCCCTCCCCCCCACCAACCACTGGGGGAATGACCACTCCCTCCCCCGTGGGACCTGGCACCGCGGCCCTCGCGATGCTGACATCGGCACTTTGGGGCGGAACCCCGACTGCCATCCGGTTCGCCATTGATTCACTCCCCCCCGTTATGGTGGCCGCCATCCGTTTCGGTCTGGCCGCTTTGTTCATGTTGGTCTGGATCCGCTGGGAGGGTGTTGGACTCCAGATCCGACCGAACCAGTGGCGTCCCATCCTCGGGGCATCACTGCTGCTCTTCGTGCAAATCGTCACGTTTAATTGGGGTGTCGCGGGGAGCAACTCGTCACATGGGTCGCTGTTCATCAACACATTCCTCTTCTGGGTTGGGCCGATTGAACATTTCATCACCCGGACCGACAGCCTGACCCGACGCAAAACTCTGGGGCTGGTAATGGCGGGACTGGCCAGCCTTGGGGTGCTCGCCGCCGACGGCCGGAGCTCTTCCCTCGCTTCTGTCCCCCGCGATGAAGTCACGCTGACGGGCGATCTCGTGCTGCTGCTCAGCGGACTCTTGTTGGGCATCAAAATTGTCTACACGAAACTGGCCGTGCGCCAGGTGGAACCTGGCAAGCTCATTTTCTGGCACGATGTCTTCGGTACGGCTTTGTTCCTGGCTTACAGCGGCGTATTCGAGACGATCCGCGGACGGGAACTGACCACTCCGGCCATCTGGGGGCTGCTCTACCAGGGAATCCTGGTGGGCGGGTTCTGCTTCGCAATCCAAGCTGTGCAACTGAAGCACCACTCAGCTTCACAGATCTCGGTGTTCAGCGCCTCGACCCCGCTGTTTGGAATTGCCTTTGGCTGGCTACTGCGGGGAGATCCATTGAGTTGGTGGCTCCTAGCTGCGGCGGCAGGAGTTGGCTGGGGCATTCTGCTGGTGACACGAGCCGAACCCAAGGCTCCCCACACGGCCTGATCACTGTCGCCAAGATGGCTTGATAATCAAACCGGTCAGTTCGGAGTGGTGTCGGCTCGTGAAGCCAAGGTATTGACCGAATTCCCGAATGCTGCGTGACGACAGCATCGCGAGTGGCTGAACCAGGGCCATCCCTCAGCGAATCTCTGGGAAATCGCACATTTATGGATAACTACCTCCCTACCTTTTCCGTTCCCAATTGCCGAAAAACCAATGAACAAAAGACCACAAGATCCACTCGACTCACAAGCACCCAAACAGACTCTGCAAATCCAATGAAGGGAACCGACTTGCCAGTCGCTCAACGCGTCAAAACCCTGTTCAAAGAATAGCACCGCCCTGCCGAGGCTGTCGAACTGGCAGGGCGGGTTTAATTGCGATCAAGGAGATCCCTTGGGGAGGACCTCAGGATCCTTTTGGGCAAGGATCCGTCTGAAGAGTGAAACCCCTCTCTGAAATGGAGTAGTCCAAGCCCACCACGAAACCCGCCAAACATTTTTTGGATTTCTCTCTTTTTTGTTGGCTGACCAAAATTCGGCTTCGGGCACCCAACTCAATGGCTTTGGAACAACACCCGGCAACGCGAGGATTCTGAGCGTGTTCGACCGTAAATGATGATCTCAGTTTGTCACACCAGGAATCCAATCGGACGAAGTGATTGAAAGAGATTGACGAGACCGGAGTTTTGACAAGTTCTCGGCTGGTCCGGTCCGGCGGACCTCAGCAGTTTCCCGAGCGATTTCTGGCGTTTGGCGATTAGAATTTCCAATTGTCCGTGAACCAATCGAGCGCGGAAAGGATTGATACGCACAAAAAAATAATGCTTGATTTTCATAAACACAGACTCACTCCTGTCACCGTTGCGGTTGTATCCAAACCAACAACTGATCAATCGTTTCTTTTTGATCAAAAAAACCGCCCTGCCAGGGCTGTCGGTCTGGCAGGGCGGCGATAACTAAAAAGCACGACCTCTTGGGCAGAAGTCGTATTTCAGTAATGTCTTGTAGACATCACTGTCCACATTCTAACGGCATGTCCAGCCGAAAACAACGAAAACCATGGAAATTTCTGTAAGGAAACAGAAAATGTTCACCTGACCACTTATTTCTCCTTCAACGAATGAATGGGAACCCGTTTGGGGCCTTGGAGATCGACGGGATTTGGTGACCATAGCGCCTTCAGGAAGTGCCATCAGCAATCCAAATGTTTCTAAAAACGATTTCGTCCGCCATCCCCAGCAGACACTAGTGATCGAACATCCGCCACCCGGATCCCAACTCGTACCGCTTTCCTTTCGACCACTGTCATGGCCAATCCCAGCCATGGCCTCACTCAGGGATGGTTTTCACTCCCCATTCGGATACGATCCTGCACTCCGAAATTCGATTTGATCAGGCACGGCATCGTGGTGTCCCCACTCTGTCTCCCTTTGATCCCACTTCTCATGAACATCGCCGCTCTGCGAAAGCTCCGCTCCCGACTGGCTGCCGATCAGGTGACCCATGGATTATGGGTCACCCTCGAATCGGCCAGTATTACCGAGATTGCCGTTGGACTGGGACTCGACTTCGTCGTCATCGACACCGAACACGGACACCTGGATTGGGGGGACGTGGTCCAACACATCCGGGCGGCGGTCCGCAGCGACACGGTCACCCTCGTCCGCGTCACGGAACTGAATACCGGCCTCATCAAAAGGGCGCTCGACATCGGGGCCGATGGGGTGGTCGTCCCCTGGGTTGAAACCCCCGAGCAACTCGCCCACGCAGTCGCGTGTGCCCATTACCCCCCTCGAGGGATCCGCGGGATCGGCGGCGAACGGGCCACCTGCTGGGGACGGGCCCTTCCAGAGCATGTGCGGGAGGCCGAAGAAAATGTGTTGGTGGTTCCCATTCTCGAAACTGTCCAGGCTGGAAGGAACATCGAGGCGCTCTGCGCGGTTCCCGGCGTCGAGTTGTTCCAGTTTGGCCCGGCCGACTATTCCTCAACCGCCGGGTTCGCCGGCCAGTGGGAAGGGCCCGGAGTGGCGGCCGAGTTACTCCGTCTGAAAGATGTGATCCGCCGGCATGGCAAGCAGGTGGGGGTGCTCGGGACCAGTCCCGAAAATCTGCGCGAGCGCGAGGCCCAGGGTTTCCGCTTTCTGGGACTGGGAATGGATGCCAGCCTGCTGATCCGTGCGGTGAGCGATTCGCTGACGGCGGTGGGTCGTCCCCGTCGATTGCAGACCTCATTCCATCCCGGCGAGGTGTAATCCCATGACCATGCCTCCCCGCATCACCCGCGAGTGGGTGGCTGGGCAATCCGACCTAATGACAGCAATTTGGCCCCTCCTGCGAGCGCGGCTCTGTCCTCCGGTTGGCCCCACTTCGTCGTCAACCAACTCTGCCCGAACGACCGCCGTGCCCGAGGGACTGCGATGGATCTGGCATGCCGGAAATTTCCTGCAGGGACTGGAGGGACTGGGCGTGTCGGGTTGGTTCCAGCAGACCCTGCGGGACGATCCTACGGGAACAGCTGTGGAGGCGGCCTATATCGCCCTCAATCGGCTGGGACTGTTGTCGCACGCCCGGATCCTCGCGCTGGGAGCTGGCCTCGCAATGGGCTGGGCGGGTCCAGCGGCCGAGAAAGTCTGGCGAGGACTCATGGGAGACGCCGGCCTGCAGGCCCCCCCTCGCGCCCGCACAGGTCCACCCACCGAGAAACAACTGGCCGAGCTGGCAGCGCTCGATCACCAATTCCGTTCGCTCGAACAAGACTGGCGAAAGCACATCGAGCGCTTCGTGAAGACCAATCCCCGGCAGTTTGTCGAGGGGTAGTCAGGCTCGAGAGGCCTTATGGGAGCGTGAATGCGGTCTTCACTCTTCCAACGCACACCTGCTGCGAACCTGTTCGAAAGTCACATCGCTCAGCAGATGACCGTTGCGGAAGACGGGGTACAGCTCATCGGGGCGGGGGTCAGTGGCGGGGACGGTAATCAGCGGCGACTCCGGGTCGGTGGTCGACCGAACCAGCTTGAGCCGGCCTTTCTTCGAGATCTTTCCCGAGTCGGTCACCGGTTGCTTGTAGACGTCGCGCTCTTCGTTTCCCACCAGGATCGAAGAGCACTTGAAGGCGAATCTCTGAGTGTCCCGGTTCAGCTTTTGCAGCAGTCCTCCTCCTGAGCCAAAGGCGACATTGTCGGCCGACCAACCGGCTTCCAGAACCGCATCCAGGATTTTCCCCAGCATCATAAAATCGATGCCGTCCCCCTGGATCACCCGCACCTGCGGAGGCAACACCCGATAACCCCGCCCATTCGTCGTGCTGCCGAATTTGTCACCGAGGATCTCCAGCACCCGCACCACCGTCATCGGGGGATCGCCCGAATCGGGACGGATCACCAGGGTTCCATCGCGGGCCAGCACCTCGGCCTTCAGCACCCCTCCCCAGATCTCGGCACAACAGTGGAAGATGTCGTAGCTGTCGCTGACCACCGCCACCAACCCCGTGGGGTATTGCCGCAGCATATTCCGGCAGGCAGCGACCTCTCCGGCGCGGCCCCACGAGGTGATCGTGCTGTGCTCGGCGGCGGGAATCGAGAACCCCGCCATCAGGGCGTGGTAGTAGTGCCGGCCGAATTGCAGCGCGGCCAGCGTGTCAGTCCCCAGGAAACTGGTGAGATGGGCCAGCCCACCCAGCCCCGCCTGCTCGGGACAGGTCACCCCCCGAAAGCCGAAGTCGTGCAGCTTGAACCCAAGCTGCGACACGTCTCCCGAGCGGACCAAGGCGCGGGCAATCACCTGTTTCATCGCCCGGCTTTGGGTCGCCACTGTCGAGGGATACCACGTCTGAACCAGAAGGGTCTCGAGGTAATTCGTGAGCCAGTAAACGCGGTCATCTGTGTTCTCGACCGTCATCAGGACGTTCGAGGAGTCGACGACAGTCCCTTCGGGCACCGCCCGGATCTCCACCGGCAACCGCCCGCCATGGGCGTGCAGGATGTATTCCCACCCCGCGCGGTTGAAGACCGGTTGGCCGAAGTGCTCCCGGCACAACTCGTCCGCCTCGTCGATCCCCGCGCGAGTGACGACCGGCCCCGCCAAATACTGTTTCAGCCAGTATTGAAGCCCAAAGAACACCGTTTGGGGATGTACGCTTCCCGTCCGCGACTCGAAATACGAGTAGACCCGCCGCGAACCCGGCGGGTACTGGAGGTAATGACTGACCTTGTAACTGTCGGTCAGCAGGCAGATGTTCGGACGGATCATGTTCAACGAAAAACTGGGGAGACGGGAAACCACCCTGTGGCGACAGACCGTTTGATTGAGCCGACAGAATAGGGAAGCTGGAGAAGAAAACGGAGGGACTTGGCAAACCGGTCAAGCCGCGGATGCCCCGGAACAGACTTTCCAGAAGATCCGTTAGACTTTGCGCAGCCTGCCTGCCGATACGAAAAAAGAAAGCAGTCTGTGGAGTCAGGCAGCAGGTACGACGTGGGTCGGACCAGCGTCCAGTCTTAACTTGCAGACCGAATTCCCGGGTGACTTCGATGCCGAACCGCGTCCGTCTGGTGCTGGCGCTGCACAATCACCAACCCATCGGCAACTTCGATGGGGTGTGTGAGGCTGCCTACCAGGACAGCTACCGCCCGTTTCTCGACGTGCTGGCCGAGTTCCCCGAGATTGTCGTCTCGCTGCACCTTTCGGGCAGTCTGCTCGACTGGCTGGTCGACCACCATCCTGAATACATCGACAGCGTCGCCACCTTGGTCGACCGGGGACAGATCGAGATTCTGGGGGGCCCTTATTATGAACCGATTCTTGCGGCCATTCCCCGCCGCGACAGGCTGGGTCAGATTATCGAATACTCGGCCCGCCTCGAGGAACTCTTCTGTCGCCCCGTGAGGGGGATGTGGGTCCCCGAACGGGTATGGGAGCAGTCTCTTGTCGGCGATGTGACACAGGCCGGCATTGAGGCCACGATTCTCGATGATCATCACTTCCGCCACGCCGGACTCGTCGATGACGAACTGCACGGTTATTACCTGACCGAAGACGAGGGGCGTCTGCTGCGGATCTTTCCAGGCAGCGAGCGGCTGCGATACACCATTCCCTTTGCCGATCCCTCCGAGACAATCGACCACCTGCGGGAGATTGGCGAACGCTGCCCCGAGGCGGTGGTCACTTTTGGAGACGACGGCGAGAAATTTGGCACCTGGCCGGGCACCCGTGAACCAGTCTACGCAGGAGGCTGGCTGCGGCGGTTCTTCGAGGCGGTCCGACAGCATGGGGACTGGCTCATTCCCTGCCGGCTCTCGGATGTAATCGACCAGGTCGCTCCCGTAGGGAAGATCTACATTCCCGATGGCAGCTATCGCGAGATGACCGAGTGGTCCTTGCCCCTCCCCCGACAGGAGGAATACCACCGACTGATCGCCCGGCTGGAGGGAGACGCCGAGAGTGCGGTGGCCCGCCGGTTTCTCCATGGCGGAGTCTGGCGGAATTTCCGCATCAAGTATCCCGAGAGCAACGAGATGACGGCACGCATGCTGCAGGTCTCGGCCCAGTTGGCCGATTTGCAGCAGCAGGAGCCGAACGACAACCAGCAAAGCGAGCTGGATGAGGCCCGCCGCGACCTCTATCGAGCCCAATGCAATTGCTCCTATTGGCATGGGGCATTTGGCGGGCTCTACCTCCCTCATTTGCGGAATGCGGTCTACCGGCACCTGATTGCTGCCGAAAACCGCCTCGAACGTGTGGCGGGGCGGGCCCGCAACTGGTGCCAGGTTGACGCCCACGATTACAACATCGACGGGAGGAAGGAGGTTCGGCTGGCGGGAGACCGCCTCGCTGCCTACTTCACACCTGCACGTGGTGGACACCTCTATGAACTCGATGTGCGGGCGATTGCGCACAACCTGCTGGCAACTCTGAATCGTCGTCCGGAGTTGTATCACCAGTCCATTGTGGAACTCGCTGCGCAGGAACTTGATGAGACTTCGGGGACACACGACGGCACGGCGGGTGCCCGTAGCATTCATCACCAGGCGATCTGCAAGCAGCCGGATCTGCACCATCGACTCGTCTACGACCGCTGGCCGCGAAAGGGGAGTGTTGATCATTTCCTGCAGCCTGGATTGACTCTTGACCGGTTCCGACAGGGGGAAGGCTCCATCGGCGACTTCACCTTGGGGGCTTACGCGGCGACGATCCGACAGCAGGCCGACCGCTGCGAGGTGCGGATGCAGCGTCAGGGCCGGGTGGGGCCCTACACGTGCACCGTGACCAAGTCGGTCTGCCTCAAGGCCGGGAGCTCGCGCCTGGAATTCGATTACTGGCTCGATGAATTGCCTCGCGGAGTTCCATTGCACTTCGGTGTAGAGTTCAACATAGCCGGGCTCGCTGCCGGCGCGTCAGACCGTTATTTCTACGACGCAAGGGGAGCGACTCGGGGGACGCTCGACACCCCGCTCGACCTACAAGGGATGCTGCGGGTGGGGGTGGTTGACGAGTGGCTGGGGCTGGATGTGGCGCTGGAGTTCTCGCAGCCTGCGGCCGTCTGGGCACTACCTATTGAGACGATCAGCCAGAGCGAGGGGGGATACGAAGCCGTGTTTCAGAGCACGGCCCTCGTGCCCCATTGGGAGTTCGAAGCTCCCGAGACCGGCTCGGTCCACTTCCGGGTCAGCTTGGTGGTTGACACTTCGGCAGCCCAAGCGCGGAAACTGTTGGAGATTCCAGTACCGTCACTGGCTGTCACGGCCCAAGGCTAGTGTCGTTGGGCGGACTGGAACTGATTATCAGTTCGCCAATCGGGATATCGCTTCATTCCCTCTGATTCTCGTAATTGGTCCAAACTCCTGCAGTTCGCGTCTGACGCAGGAGCGGCCCATGGCTTCTGGATTGTCCATCAAGGGTCGCGACAAATCCCCAAGCTGACTTATCAGGCGGGATAAAAGGGACATGCTCTACCGATGGCGGCACATGCTGATATGGGTCAGTCCAGTCAATCACCAGCCTGAGAGAACTGTCTCACCAGAGTCCCTGGGGAGCCAATCTTCCGTCAATCGTTGATTGATTCTTGTGTCTGGCGCCGGTTTTTTATGAGCGTCTCCATCTCTCAAGGATGGCAACATATCGATTGCAGGGCCACCCATCCAGGGATTATCAGGAAACTGGAGTCCTTCGCACAGACTCAACTTGGCGTTTGGTTCGCCCTGCCAGTAGTTCTGAACAATGGAAGGGGGATTTTTCCGGACTGTGTCCCACGGCTGTCCCGATGGCGTTGCCCAAAAATGACGGGATTCCGTGTGTTCACCAATTGAAGCCGACCATGAAAATGACAACATACTGTTTTTTGGTCTGTCTTTTTGCTGCCAGCTTCACTTCGACGAGCTGGGGCGGACTTATTGAAGTTGGGGAAAACCCGGTGTCTGTGGAACATCACGAGCTGGCCGGGAACACGGGACCAAATGAGGATTCCCTGTTGGCTCCAGCCTCGGGGGACTCGGGCGGGAATGGCCGCGCTGCGAACGATCCGGACGCGAACCGCTTTGCCGATGATGCTCGAAAGTCCGGGTCGAAATTGATGACGGCCGGGGTCGGGCCCTTCCCCGGAGTGCCCACGTCTGGTTCACTCGCAGTGGTCGAGCGTTCTACGCCACTATGTTACACCACGTCGGCTCGACAAGTGTCGATGCAAGGGGGTTCGACCATCAATTCTGGTGTTCTGCGGTTTACCTTCTCCGACGAGGGAATATCGGAGATTGGAGATTGGGGTTGGAAGGCCCATGGTTGGCGAATTCCTGCCGACAATGGCAGAGTCATTCGAGACCCTCATGCTCCCGCATCACGAAAGGTGGTCCCTCCGACGCTGGAAGCCCTCAACAGCGGAATAGTGGTCTTGGACTCGCTCCGCGCAGACATGATCACCCGGTCCAACGTCGCGAGCAACACTTCAAGCCAGACGATACTCACCGCCGAAGCCCGTTCAACACGGGTCGGATACCAGGCCGGTCCCCTTCCTCTACCCATACAATCCGGATCGCGCGAATGAAAACAGGCAGCCAGGTTCCTGCGAAACCGGCTGCCTGTTGTTTTTCGCTGACTCATGAGGGATGCCCGCGGGCTGGAACATTCGTCCTGCCTGGGGGCACTATTCTCGACGCCGACCGCCGGACTCACCCAAGCCGGTCCATAAGGATTTGGCCGGAGTTATTCGCGAGCAGGAATCGAATTCCGTCCGGGTAGCACCGCCAACGGTCCACGCACGGCAGGTTGAGACGGCAAGATTCTGAGTCGACCCAACCACATCGAGAGCCCAACTCGTCCCTCACGCACCTCGACGCATGTTCCAGTAGGTCGACAGCACGTCGTAGAGGTCGGCTGAGATCTGCACTTCGTCACCGCGGAAATCCCTCAGCCACGCCCGCCGGCTTTGGGTCGCGTCGTTCAGAATCGAGCACAACTCCCCGAGGGTGATGCTCACCTTGTTTTCCGAGGTCTGAACGTCGCGAGTCTCGTCACCGGTGTACAGCTTCAGGCGGGAATGCATGGGGTCGACTTCCGTGTCGGAATCTCAACCAAAAATGAACTCTTGTTCATTTCGTGGATGAGACAGGTGGGTGGATGTGAGATGCTGGACGGTTGGGGTCGGCCATCCTTGGCGACTCGAAACCGTCATTGCCAATTCAGATCGACCCCCCCCGGGGAGCAACTTCAACGATCCTGTCGATTTCGCGGATTTTCTGAAAAATAGCACCGAGTGTGACTCTCCGGATTCTCCAGACCCCCAGGAATCCCGGGTTGATTCCCGAAAAATCGACTGATAACCTTCCTGCACCCTCCGACGGTGTCTCTTCAATCCGTCGGCCCTGGCTTTGACAGGAGTTTCCGGTCCATGCAGCGCCCCTCCCCTGCCACATCCCGCCTCCCGGGATTTCGCTCTGACCAGTTCTCCCGGCCAGGTTCGCCCCTCTGGCAGCGATGCGGCTTCACCCTCATCGAATTGCTGGTGGTGATGGCCATTATTGGGATTCTCGCCGCCCTGCTCTTGCCGGCCGTGCAGCAGGCCCGCGAAGCGGCGCGCCGCAAGGAATGCCTGAACAACATCCGCCAGATCAACCTCGCGGCCCACAACTATCTCGATTCGCACCGTACGTTTCCATCGGGTTGGGTCTGCAACCCCAACCTGACCACCTGTGACATCGGTCTTCCCCGGCCCATGTTCACCGTGGATGTGATGGATCAACTGAAATTCAAGCAGCCTGACAACAGCATGGTGGAGATCAATCCGCCCTTGACCTGGGTCATCTCCGATCTTTGGGGTTGGCAGGCTTTCATGCTGCCACAAATGGATCAAGGCACAGTCGGCATCGACTACAAGCTTCCCAAGAACAATGCATCGAACTGGTCGGGCATCCAACTGCGGATCAAGTCTTACGAATGCCCCAGCGCCTCGCTGTCGACGAACCGGCCGGGCGGACTGGGTTACAGCACGTATCGCGGCTCGACCGGAACCACCGCCACCAACGGCACGATCTTCTGCAACAGCAAGATCAGCGACAAAGACATCCGTGATGGGATGGGAAACACCATCTTGTTCGGGGAGTCTCAGTTTGGATTCTGGGGCGATGCCTTGGGCTGCTGCGCCCGGACACCGGTTCCCGCCGACAATCGCTCGGTATTCGACTGGGTCAGCGACGAACGGAAGGCCAGTGGCGGCACCTACCTGTTGTTCGGATTTGGCAGCTGGCACAACGAAGTGGTGCATTTCGCATTTGCCGACGGATCGTGCCGCCCCATCGCGAAAAACGTCGACGCCGCCCTGATGATGGCCTTTGCGACCCGCAATGGCAACGAGCGAATCAGCCAAGAGGACTGAATCGGTGGATGCGCTGGGTCGCGGCTGACGCATCGTTTCCCACCGCTCTTCGCTTGGGGATCCTTTCACACCCTCCGCGCCCTGTGGTCTGAAAGGACTTAACGGAGTCGAAGCATGCTGCGAATCTTGGGGAACCAGAAGAGCAACTGCCTCGGCTGGAATCGACGCGAGTTGTTGTTGGCCGGGCTTCTGGGAACGGGATTGGCTTCCCGCCCGACTCCAGCCCTGGCCGAAATCGCCCCGCGCGCCAAATCGGTCATCTGCCTGTTTCTTTTTGGCGGCTGGAGCCAGTTCGAAACATTCGATCCCAAACCCGAAGCACCCGCCGAAATCCGGGGGCCCTATCAGGCCATTCCGTCGACGCTTCCAGGTCTGCCCGTCTGCGAGCATCTTCCCCGCCTGGCCCGGCAGATGCATCGAGTGGCCCTGATCCGCAGCGTCACGAGTGACGATGCCAACCACAACACCAGTCTGATTCTGACCGGACGCCACGCGGTCAATGGCGGCACAGCAACCAAAGGATTCAACACCGGCATTCCGTTTGACTGGCCGTACTTCATGTCGGCCCTCCAGTCCTGCCGCGCACCGCGGCCGGTCGAGCCGACTTCCGGTCTTCCCAACAACCTCTGTCTGCCCAACCGTCTGGGCCGTCTGGAAGGTTACTGGCGGACTGGACCGTATGGGGGTTTCCTCGGCTCGCGGTTCGATCCCCTCTGCACGCAGTTCGGCCAGAACGGGCAGAAGCTGTTTCAGCCCCGGGGGGTGGATGCCGAGACTCTCTCGTTTTCGCCGGCGGGAGCCGCGCTGGGTCCCCAGATGACCCTCGACACCCTGGCCCAGCGCAGCAGTCTGCTGGCCCAGCTCGATTCGGCTCGGGGAGACCTGTTGCGTTCGAAGCAGACCGACTCGTGGAACGCGTCGCAGCGGCAGTCGTTCGACCTGCTGACCTCCACCCGCTTCCGGACCGCCCTCGATCTCACGCGTGAAACCCCCGCCACCCGCGACCGCTATGGGTGGAACCTGTTCGGCCAAAGCGTGCTCTCGGCCCGCCGTCTGGTTGAGGCGGGGGTCCCCCTCGTCACTGCCATTTGGGACTGCACCCTCGAGGGTCCCGACATCGCCGGCCTGAGTTGGGACACCCACTGGGATCATTTCCAGGCGTGTCAGGGATGGCTGCTGCCGGGCTTTGACCTGGCGCTCTCGGCCCTGCTCGACGACCTGGTCGACCGGGGACTTCTCGAAGAGACGCTCGTCGTGGTGCTCAGTGAGATGGGGCGGACCCCCAGGATCAACAGCCGCGCGGGACGTGATCACTGGGTGGGGACTTACCCGGCCCTCTTCGCTGGAGGGGGGACCATTCCGGGCGCAGTCCATGGCCGGTCTGATGCGACAGGGGCCTACGTTGCAGAAAACCCGGTCAAGCCCACCGACCTGCTCGCCACCGCCTACACGCTGTGCGGAGTGGGTCCCGAGACGCACATCACCGATCACCTCGGGCGTCCTTTGAGCCTGTATGGCGATGGTGCGGCGATCCGCGAGATTCTCGCGTAGCCCGGCCGCGCGGAGTGGTCTGTGTCCCAGTCTGCTGGCTCCCCACCCCCGGCCCAAAACCGATCCATCCCGCCCGGTGGCTCGCCCTTTGCAATTCCCATGAATTTCTCCGCGACTCCCAGCCGGCGCCGCACGCGATTCGCTCCCAGCCCCACGGGCGAGCTGCACCTGGGGCACGTGGCGGCGATGATCCACGTGTGGGGGTGGGCCGACCGATGGGGGAGCGCGGTCGATTTGCGGATCGAGGATCACGACCGGCAGCGCTGCCGTCCCGAATTCACCACCCGGCTGCTGGCGGATCTCGACTGGCTGGGTTTCCATCCGGTCCGCGGGGGTGTGCGGCGGATCCAATCCCGGCAGACGGAACGTTACACCCGTGCTCTCGATCACCTGCGCCGCGCGGGACTGGTCTATACCTGCCGCTGCAGCCGCAAGACCCTGCCTCCCGCGACTCCCGGAGTTGAGTCGTGTTACCCGGGCACCTGCCGTGACCGGGGTTGGCCTGAAGGACCCGACACCACTCTGCGCGTCTGCCTGCGAGCGGACCCGGTCCGCTTTCAAGACGACCGACTGGGCCCACAGGAACAGACCCCCGCTCGACAGTGTGGCGACCTGGTACTTCGCGACCGCCAGGGACAGTTCACCTACCAGTTCGCTGTGGTGGTTGATGATCTGACCGACGGAATCGACTGGGTCATCCGGGGGGAAGACCTGTTGGACTCGACCGGGCGGCAGATCGCATTGGCCCGGCTGCTGGGAGGGACCCCGCCCCGGCACTGGCTGCATCATCGGCTGATCGTGGACGCGGACGGGCGCAAACTCTCGAAGAGCGAGGGGGCTCCGCCCCTGGCGGAACTGCGGGCCAAGGGGCTCTCGGCAGCCGAAGTCATCGGCCTGGCTGCGTGTCGGGTGGGCCTGCAGCCCGAGTCCCACCCCTGTCCCGCCACGGAGGTGGCCCGGTTGTTGACTGGGGCGACCACGCGGCAATAACCAACCGCTCCCTTCGCCGATGCACTGGACCGAACGCGCGGGGAGGTGCCGTGACGTGCCCGGTCTTGATCCAAAGGGTCCGGTCCACTCCATGGGAGGTCCGTCCGGGGAAGAGTATCACAGCAGCTCGGCGATGGGGGTTCCTTCGCCCAGCACGGGAACCGGTCGACCCGCGAAATCGGGGAATGTGTGCTGACGATCGATTCCCAGGTGACGGTAGAGAGTCGCCAGAATGTCCTGGGGGGTCAGCGGACGTTCGGTCGGGTACTCGGCCTTCGAGTTGGTGGCCCCGATGACCTGTCCGGTCTTCAGCCCTCCCCCGGCCAGCAGCACCGATTGCGCGTCGGGCCAGTGATCGCGGCCGGTGCCGTTGGCATTCTGGCTCAGTCGGGGGGTCCGTCCGAATTCGCCGAACACCGCCACGAGAATCCGTCGGTCGACTCCCCGCGCATGGATGTCTTCGATCAGTGTCGCCAGTGCCTGGTCGAGATACGGAAGCCGATTTTTCATGTAGAAGGCGAAGTGCCCGGGACGGCCGGCGTTCATGATGTGATCGTCCCAGTTGGTGAAGTCGGGGCCCGATTTGGGGGCGTCGATGTAGAGAGTCACCACACTGACCCCCGCCTCGCACAACCTTCGGGCCAGCAGGCATGACTGCCCCCAATGGCTCCGTCCATAGCGGTCACGCAGTTCGTCCGGCTCACGGGAGAGATCGAACGCCGCGGCCACCTGGGGCCCGGTCAGCATCGAGACCGCCAGATCGCGGAACGCATCGGTCCCCTCGAAACTTCCCCGTTGGTCAAGGCTCCCCTTGAGCCGGTCGAATTGGCGGATCAACCCGGCCCGATCGGCGAGATTCCGGCCTGCGGTGCCACCGGCGATCTGCAACACGGGAGGCTTGAAGTCGGTGGCGGCGGGATCGCCCACCGCCAGGGGCCCGTGGTGCAATCCGAGATAGGCGGGGCGGACCATATACAGCTGCTGGGGGATCGCCACATAGCGCGGCAGGGCGGCGGGGTGGGGTCCCAACAGACGGCTGGCCACGGCCCCCAGACAGGGATGTTCGCTTTTCGATTGCGACGCGGGATCGGGCCGCACCGGAGTCTTTCCCGTCAGGACCTCAATCCCCCCATCACTGTGGCTGCTCATGGTGTGGTGCACCGACCGCACCAGGGCCAGCTTGTCGGCCAACTCCGCCTGCCGGGGAAACAGTTCGCAAAGCTGCATACCGGGAACCCGCGTGTCGATCGGCGCGAAGACACTGCGGTACTCGAGTGGGGCCTGCGGCTTGAGGTCGTAGGTCTCGAGCTGCGAAGGACCTCCATGCAGATAGAGCACGATCACCGCAGTGTCGCGCGAGGCGTCTCCAGCCGTCGCACGGGCCCGCAGGATGTCGGCCTGTGACAGCCCCGACATCGCCAACAATCCCGCCTGCAGCAGTTCTCTCCGGCGGAGTGGCCCCGGACAACCGGTCGAGACAAGAGACTGAGCCATGCAAGGGACTCCAACCAGAGCCTGCGATGGGGTGGTGACTCCCAGTCACCCTCCTCCCAACGAGTTTGTATACAACAGAATACCACCCAGAAAACTCCAAAGGAAGTCGAAAATCGGGTGGGCGATTCAAAAGCAACAGCCCGGGGATTCCGGCGAATCCCCGGGCTGTTGGGAGTGAGGTGCAGCCGATGCCCTTGGGCTCAGCCGAAGAGTTCCCGGCTGGCGGCCAGACCATGCAGGTGCTGGAGGCCCCGTTTCTTGCGGACCTTGTCGAGCGAATCTTCGGTTCCCGCGGCCCGATGAAACAGCTCACGGAATTCACGAATCAGTACGAGCCAGGCGGCGGGTCGCACCCGCAGCTTCTGGAAGATCGCGATCAACTCATCGCTCAGGGCGGTTCCATTGAGCCGCTTCGATTGCCGCGTCGACCAATCGAGTACCTTGTGCAGCTCGGCCTCAGTGACGGCCAGCAGGTTCGGCAGGTCTTTCTCCTTCGAACCTGCCGCCGTGGTGGGGGCCAGGAACCCCTTGCCCTGCGAATTGCGGAAGCGTGCCGAGCTGAACTTGCAGCTGGCGAGACTGGTCGCCTCACCGGCGAAGATCGGTTCCAGATCGACATGGCCGATCGCGGCGGCGGTCGCCGGGTTGTCGAGCAGGGGAAGACACTGGTAGCGGCCTTCCCAGAAACGTCCCCGGGTGTTGTCTTCCCGATTGCAGTTGCGGGCGGTCGCTTCAGTGAGTTGCCCCACGAACCAGGTCAGGCTCGAGAGCCGGCTGCGACCCCGCCGCAGATCGACACGGCTTTGCAGCATGTGCTCGATCTCCTCGGCGGGAGGCGGTTGCCGCTTCTCTCCAAAGGGAACCTTGGCATGCAATGCCGTCTGGTAGCGCCGGGCCACCTCGGCGTCAGACCAGTGCTTCACCAGATCGGGCCGGGTTCGCAACAACAGCGAGATCGACTTGGGCAGCACCGAGAATGCCAGCACCTCGACAGCCATTTGGGCTGCCTGCAGCTCCAGTTGCTCGACGATCCACTTGCGGCGATGATCGAACGACACTCCCGACTTGTCGGAACCCCCCAACCGTTTGCCCTGCCCCGGCAGCGTGTGCATCGAACAGAGATACACCCCGGGTTGCGTCTCGGAAACCAGATCCTCGCGCGGAATGCGAGCCATCTTTTTCTGCTCCTCTTACTGCTCTGAATTGACCCCTCAAGTCCATTTGGACTCCAATTGTCGAGAGTTCCGGACTTGCCCCCCGGGTGAAAAGAGCACGTCAAAAACGCACCACAAATGCATCCTAGAGAAATCAACTCACAGAGGCAAAGCTGGATGCGATCTTGCACCCAATTTCCTTACCCTGTTTTCAAAATTTCTCAGGATCAAGCCGTTTCCATCGGTTTTTTCGTATCCCTATTGCAGTGATTCGTTCAATTCGACCAGAAACAGAAATTCGCAATCGGCAAAAAATGACCCCGACCCGAAAAGATCGGGCCAGGGCCGTTGTTCACACTCTGGATGGGACCGACACCGGTACAACCGCAGCGAGTCAGTTCCGGTCGTCGTTGCTCTCGACAAGATCGATCGTCGCCAGTGCCCGCCGGGAACCCCGATCGGCTGGCCCCCATTCCACTTCCAGCTCCGACATGTCGACCATCCGCCCACGATTGCACGGGACATACAGCGGCTGTCCGGGCTGAACCACCGCGTCGACATTCAGTTCGCGGATCACGGCGGCATCCGCCACGCCAAACGACCGTTCATGACTCTGGAACCGCACCAGCTTCACCCGGATCGGGGCGCTGAAAGCGCGAATCTCAAGATACCGTCCCTGACCACGGCCCTGACCTTCATAAGGCTGGTAAACCGGCGTCCGGACCACGTCGATCGCATCTCCCGGAGCCCCGGCCGTACCACTGGCGGGGACCACCCGATTCGCCTGGCCAGGCACGCCGTACCGCTGGAAGACCACCTCTTCTTCGAAGATCGGATCGGTCGCGGCAATGCAGTCGCGCAGCGTGGGCAACACTTCCTGCCGCCATTCGATCGCCACCTGGGGATCGCAGAAGCTCAGTTGGTGCTCGGCCAGAATCGCCGTGCTGCGGACCCGTTGCAGCAGCGTACGCACCGTCTCACGCGCCGCCTGGTACCGTTCAAAAGCCGCCAATGCGTTGCGGTCGGTCAACCGGCTGCGATCGCGATAGACACCCCGGTCGAGATAGTTCTGGTAGTCGTCCCAGACCTTCTCCAGAGACCACCCCGCCACTTCCAGGGCCCCGGTGTAGAGCCGCAGTGAGCGCAGGTCGGCATAGGCCAACAGTTCGTTCGGGGAACTCTGATCGTTCCCGGGCTCGATCGACTTGTACAGATTGCGGACCGCCGACTCGAGCAGCGCCGTCGACTCACTCAGACTCGGTGGTTCGGGACGCCGCGTCTCTCGCGGTGCATAACCCCCCTGGGCCAACACCACCGCGGGCCATCCAAACAGAAACAACGCCGCGGCCAGCCAGGACCGACCGTTGGTCGAACAGACACAATTCAGGGTCATGCGGGGACCTTCCATGGTTGAAGTTGGCAATCCGTCTTTCCCACAGGCCAAGGGAGTGCGCCAGGCACATCCCGACTCGGGGCTTGTACGAGTGCCGGGTTCTCGCAAATTCCCCGAAACACCACAAGATCGATCAGAAAGCATCCCGCTCACCTCAATGCCCCAGACCCCCCAGCCTCCCCCAGACTCAAACAATCCTCTGGCCGTCGCTACAAGCCGGGAGGAGGACGTTTCCCCAGAGGGTCGATCAGCCACAACCAGTCGTCAAACAGGAACTCCAGCCGGGAGGCCAGCAGCGCAATCCGCCCCATCACCGTGAAAGCGAACGACGCACCAAACGTAATCATCAGGTACCACACCCCCACGCGGGCCACCCGCCCATACCAGCCCCGGTGATCCATCGAGAAAAAGAAATACGCCAGGCAAGACAACACTCCCCCCAGCATCAACCCGTTCCGGACCGAAGCCCACAGGTCGAACCCGAGGCCGTCGGTGTCCCGCACCACCAGCGGCACAATCGTGTTGCGAATCTGGCTGACGAAGTCGGCCTCCAGAAAGCTCAACAGCCGAATCCCGGCATAGGTCCCCACAATGAACGCCAGCGGCCACCGCGCGATCCATCCCCCCCGGGGCAGCAGCCGCCACAGCAGCAGCCGCCACAGCAGCATCAGGCCCAGCACCAGCGGCGTCAGCGTCAGCAGGCTGCGCCCCACCGCACCGGCCGTCCCCCACTCCATGCGTGACAGGGGAATGAACAGCTTCGGAACAAGTCCATCCCAGAAACCGGCCACCATGAAGTAGGCGGCACTGACCCCCACCATCACCGCCTCGGCGAACCGGTACGCCGGGTTGTCTTTGTACAAGAACGAGAAAATCGCCAGGGTCAACAGGGCCGCCACCCAGACCCCGGCCGTCCGCGCCGGGCTGACCACCGCCCCCGCCTCATCGGGACGGGCGGCCACCCACCCGCCGGGTGTGGGATCGGCCTCGCCCGGAGCCGGCTTGACGTACACGCGGGCCATCCCGGGTCCCCCCGGCACAGCGGCCCGCCACAACAGGAACGCGGCCGAGAGCACGAAGATCAGCCACCACACACGGCTGGAAGAGCCAGCGGTCATCGCACGCCTCCCCGGGGGCGCGCCATCACCGCCGCCACGTTCCCCAACACAATCAAGGCGATGATCAGCAGGTGGGCCCAGAGTTGGGGGGCCATCCGCCGGACCGCGTCCTGCCGTTCGGGAATCGCCAGGTTCGGGTACCTCTCTCCCAGTGCCACCTCATACTCGGCAGCCCCCTTCACCGCCGCCAGAATTCCCAACAGCTGTCGCGGAATGTAAGGATACGCCTGCGGAGCCTGGACGGCGGTCGCCCCCACCGCCAACGGAAGTTTCAACGGGCTCGACGCGTACTGCACCCACTCCTTCAACCCGGGAAACCCGGCGCTGATCGAAATCAACAGATCGAGATCCTGCAGGTTGGTCACCTCGGCGGTCAGCGGCAGATCGTCCAGCGGTGTTCCCGCGTCGTCCGTCGGAAACTCGGCCCGCAGACTCGTGGCGATTGTCTTGATCACCACTTCCTTTCCCGGGCGGTACCCCAGGTTCACGTAATCGCGTCCCGCCTGCAGCCCCAGAGCCGCATACTCCCCTTCGATAATCCGCGAGATGGCCCGTTCGACCAGCGGCTTGCCATCGGGCCACAGGGTCATCAGCACCATCCGGTGTCGCTTTTCGCAGCAATGGCGCACCAGTGCCGCGGCCATCGGAGCCAACTCTCCTTCCGAGCTGGGGGAATAGTCGAATGAGATCAGCACCCGTGACCCCTCGGGGAGCTCTTCCACCTTCCGGAAGACATTCAACACGAGAGCGGTTGGCTTCTCGGGGACCCGCACCTGCAGCAGTTGCGGCAACGCCACCGCCAGCAGCATCGCCAGAAAGATCCACCGCCGGTCCAACGTCTGCAGCCAGGCCATGCGTCACCCGTCTCCCGAACCGAGGTACGACCGGTTGATCCCCAACAGCACCTTCAGCGACGTCGCCGCCACCCCCAGGGCGATGCCAATCATGATGGCCCGCTGACCGGCGGTGTTCACCACCCCCATGATCAATGTCGTCATGCCGGGAAACGTGAAGGCCGAGTATTCGTCGGGGACGGCGCTGGTCAGCACCGCCCCGGCATAGGTCCTGCCCAGCAGCACGATGAAGGCCGTCGCCAGCAACAGCGTGGCCTCGGTGTTCTTCCAGCGAAACGCCCGAAACGCGGCCGAGGCGACGTAAAACGCCAGCAGCGCGAAAATTGTCGAAATCGTCGGGTTGTAGGCATATTCGTACAACCACCAGAAGGCGCTTCCCTCGGCCTGGTAAGACCCTCCCCACCGGCTTCCCGAAGAATCGGCGGGAACCCCCACCTTGAACAGCCCCACCCCCAGCGTCACCAGGAAGCTGATCAGCGTGACGGCCGCATACCCCCACCCCTGTTCGCGGGCCGAAATCTTCTGCAGGTTCTGCATGGCCAGATTCACCCCCCCCAGCACGAAGGCGAACGAGGCGAGCACCTCGAACCACTGCCCAATCGTGTCTTGCCACCCCTGGGCCGACGGGACGAAATACGCCGCGATGATCACACTCCCCGCACAGGCGGCAATCAGCCACGGAATGGTGTTGCGCAGCATCGCTCAGCCTCCTCCCAACAGACGGCCCGTCAGCCACCGCAGTGCGTTCACCGGGGGATCCCAACCCGGCCAGATCTCCACCGCCGTCGCCAGCAGGCAACCGGCCAGCAGCAGTCCCACCGCCAGCACCTTGCCGGCATCCTGCCCCTTCAGGCTGCCGAGCTGTTGCGGCTCGCGGGTCAGATAGGCCGACGCCGCGAACAACTCCTCCCCCATCAGCGTGTAGTCACACCCCGCCACGAAGAACGGAAGCTGGGTCGCCTCCGACGTCCCCGCAATCTGGATCGCCCCGACCGAATTCCCGGTCTCCGCGAAGATCAGCGACTCGGCGTAGAACACCCCGGTGTAGAAACAGGCGGCCGGTTTCTCGCGGACCATGTAACCGGTCACGTGAGCCACGTACGCGAACTGTTCGTCCGAGACATAATAGATGTGATCGGGGCGATAATCGTCGGCCCGGTCGGCTTTGAGATACGCTCCCCAGACCGCCTCCTGGGCGGCCGTCATCACCAGCGAGCGGGTGGTGGGGACCACGATCTCGGCCTGATAATCGGCGGCCGTTTCGGCCACATGCGACAAAATCGCCACCCCCGCCACGGTGGCAATCTCGTTCATGTCCTCAATGCCTGGTATGAACAAACACGGACGCCCCATCTCGGTCGCCCGGCCCACCGCCTCCTGCATGGCCCGCAACGCGGCAATCTCCCGCACATGCAGCGACTTCCCCCGCTTCGCCCGCTCGGTGAACCAGATCACCGCGCCGCAGATGGTCAGCAGGACCACCGCGAAACCGGTCCGGGTCCCGTCCCACCACTGCCGCTGCGGGGTCACCGGACCGTCCGTCTCAATCGCCGCGCTCTCCCCCCCCGGCCCCACCGCCCACAGCCGGTATTGATACGACCGCCCCGGCACACACTGCCGGTCGACAAACTGCCCCATGCCGTAGGGAAGTTCGGTGACCTGCATCTCGTCGGTGGCACCCTCCCCGTCGGCACCGCCGACGGCGGATGGCAACGCCCGCCGTTCGAGCCGGTAACCCTTCACCCGGCGGGGCTTGAACTCGGCGCGGTCGTCGGTCGAGAGGGTCCACCGCAGGTCGATGGCGTTTCCATTGTCTCCCGGGTGATCACTCGCCTCCAGCGCCCCGGCGGGCGCGGGAGCACCCCCCCCCGGTACAGACTCCTCCGGTTGCGCCCACGCCGATCCCACAACGCAGCAGCCGAGGACCCAGACGAGGCCGAGCGCGAACCAGGACGGGCGGGGGAGAAGTCGGCACAGGAGGCTCATGCTTCGATCAGCTCCACGTTGGCCCGGGGGACAACCAGTCGTTCGCCGGCGGCGGTTTCGACCTCCAGCACCCGCGCCCGTGAACCCGAGGCAAGCACCACCGGCACGGTCGGCAACCGGGCGATTGTCCCCAGAACTCCAAACCAGGGATCGCGCACAATCCGCACGCTGGCCCCGACTGACAACGGCTGGGCGGCCGGAGGTTCGGGGGAAGCCTCTCCCGATCGCGACCCCGTCCAGGGGATCACCACTTCGGGCCGCAGCACCCCCGCCCGAATCTGCGTGGCCCCGTTGCACGCCCCGGGTTCTCCCTGTCGGCTCCGCAGCAGCTCGAACGTCCGCCGGGCGAGCGCCACATCGCCGAAGCCCTCGGTGAGGATCACCGTCAACCCCACCTTCTCGGCCCCGGTCGTGGCGACCCCCAGGTCGTACCCCAGAAAGTCGCGCAGGTCCTGGTCATCAATCCCCCCGGTGATCACCGCCGCCACTCCCAGGTCGCGGGCTGCGCGCAGCGCCTCGGCGGTCACCCGCCCGCCTCCCACCACAATCGCCCCCCGGCACTCGGGCCCCAGCCGGTTGGGGGTCAGCCGCTGGTCGGGCGTGTCACACACCGGCCGCACCGGACCGAACGCCTCCCCGCCAATCCCGAAAATTCCCTGCACCAGCGTGGTCTCAGCCTCGATCACCGCCCCCTCGCGCGGCACCACCTCAACCACAGTCCCGGCCAGATAGGCCTGCACCTGCACCGGCCGGTCGGGGCCACGCAGCATCACCTGCCCCGTGATCCCCGAGACCACCTCGATCGTCCCCGCGACGGGAGAGTCGAACGAACGGCGGAACCAGCCAAACACGCCGGCCGATTCGGCCAGCCGTTCGCCGGCGCGGACCACCGATCCCACCGGCCGCCCCGCCATCGCGGCCGGAATCTCCGCCGGGGGAATTCCCAGCCGCTGCGCAAGGTTGATCGGAACAATCACTCCCGGAAGCTGCGTTTGGGCCACCGGGTCGCGGGGCTGAACCCGGTCCCCCACCCGCACCAGCACCTCGCCCGGAATGGGCAGCAACCGCCGGCTTCGATGCCGGCACCGCTCCACCACCTTCAGACCAGGCGCGTAGGCCTTCATGGTCGGCCTCGCGAATGGGTCTCGGCCCAGCGTGCCGAAAACGAGGCGGGCAGGGGTCTCGCCGGTGGCGGAACCGACATCAGGCACCCCGCGCGGTGTCGAGGAAGACGACAATCGACGGATTCCCGACCCCCACGAACTGCCCGGTGAACTTCAACAGACCCGTGTCGCGGTTCACTTCGAAGACCGCCACGTTGTCGGCCCGCTGGTTGCAGCAATACAGGAACCGTCCGGTCGGATCGAAGCTGAAACTGCGCGGGTAATTCCCGCGGGTCCATTCGTCGGCCACGTGCTTCAACTCGCCCGTCGGGCCAATCGCGAAGATGCCAATGCTGTCGTGCAGCCGGTTGCCGGCATACAGGAACTTCCCATCCGCCGACACCAAAACCTCCGAACAGAAGTTGCTCCCCTCGTAGCCGGGGGGGAGGGTCGAGATGGTCTGTCGCTCGGTCAGCCGGCCCGTCTTCTCATCCCAGTCGAACAACACCAGCGTCGAACCTTCCTCCTGGATCGAATAGAACCAGCGGTGGTCGGGATGGAAGGCAAAGTGCCGGGGACCATCCCCGGGAGGCAGTGCGACCCCGGCGGGATCCTGCGGGGTCAGCTTTCCGGTCGCCACATCAAACCGCCAGACGAAAATGCGGTCGAGTCCCAGATCGACATGGAACACAAACTTCCCCGTGGGGTCCGCCTCAATCATGTGGGCATGAGTGCGATCGTGTCCGCTGAAGGCGAAGCTTCCCGGCGGGGCGTGGGGGGCCTTGGTGGGACCAATCTTTCCCTCATCGACCCGCACGTCGGTCGCCTCTCCCAGGCGGCCATCGGCCAGAATGGGGAGCACGGCAATCGAGCCGCCGAAGTAATTCGCCACCAGCAGGTGCTTCCCCGCCGGATGCAGGCTGACATAGGTCGGCCCGGCCCCTCCTGCCTTCACAGTGTTCAGCAGTTCGAGCGCGCCGGTCTGACGGTTGACGGCGAACGCGCTGACCGAGCCTTCCCCCGCGTCTCCCACACGGTCGGTTTCGTTGGCGGAATACAGACGGGTGCCGGCCGGATTCACCGCCAGGCAACTCGGGCTGGTCCCCGACCGGTACTCCCCGGCGGGTGTCAGACGGCCGGTCTGCCGGTCGACCCGGAAGATGTGAATCCCGCGCCCATTCCCCGGCGGCAGGTCGACCTGGGTCGGCAGCACGTCCTGCAGCGGGGAACTGAAGGTTCCCACATACGCCCACAACGGGGCGTTCGGGTCGGCCGCCGCGGCGAACCGACCACCAGCGACGGCGGCCCCCAGAGCGAGAGTCTGTTGCAGAAACTGGCGGCGCAGCGGGCGCTCGGACATGGCGGCGGCGGTTCAGACAAGGAGAATCGGAAACGGAAAACGCCAGCCGGTCCTCCCGGCGGCCTCCTCAGTCTAGTCACGGGTCGGCACAAAGGTCACCCATCCGGGATCCTCACGATCGTCCCCCCCACCACTGTCGCCCGCTGCCGCGAGGTGGGCCAATTCCCCTGCGGCCGGAAAGTCGTGCGTCCCTCCCCGGGACCCGACAGGACCTGGTGACCGGCACAACCCGGTGAGCGGGCCACAAATTCCAAGCCACCCCTCCCCAGACAGTCCACTGCAAATCCCTCACCTGCCAGCGAACACGTGATTACCCGCGGAGTGGCAGTCCGACCGATGACCGCCACTCCGGACGGGTCAACACAAACCGAACTTCTTCGGGGTCTCCGGGATCTTCAAACCGCCGCAGAATGACCCGTTCGTGAAAATGCCCGATGCAGGCCTCGATCAATCCCTGGGCCAGACTCCCCCAACGCCGGGGAGAGCCATAAATCACCTCGAGGGTCTGTTCATCCCGCCGACAGCACACCAGCCGGGGCAGCTCGATGTCGGGCAACAAATCTTCCAGTTCCGCGTAAAACCCCGATTCCAGCAGCTTCAGGTACTCAAACAGATCGTCGCAGTCGGGCTGCAACAGCGGCAGGTTGATCAGGGTGCAAAACAGACTCCGGCCAAACCCGCGCAGCAGATCCCCAGCGGCGACTCCCGTTTCCCCCGTGACGGCCGCCACCACCCGGTCCAACTCGCTGGCTTCCACAAAGCGCCACGGCGCTGATTTCAGGATCGCCTCCCGCGACTCTCTCATTACCACCCGTTCCAACACCGGCTGGCCGAAGCGGCTTTCGGTGTATCGGATGAACTCCTGAAGCAACAGGTTTTGCATGATCAACAGACAGTCCTTGACAAACCAATCGCAGGCCACCGGCAGGGTGACCACCCCCCAATTCAACCCCCCAGCCTCACTGGAGATTCGGTCCCGGAACGGTTTCTTTCGTAGACTCTCGGTGCAGCTCGGCAGCAACCGTCCCGATCCCGGTGTCCTCCTCCACCGCTTCCCTCCGCAAGTCTGAGATTGATTTGCAGGATCGTCAAAAACGATACTGGGGGGTATGGGAAAAACACTTGCCGAATACGCCGATTGGCTGGCCGAACGGGACCTCATCTGGCCCGCCCCCCCGGTTCCCGTCCCGGCCAAGGCCACACCGTTCCTGAAGCCTCTCCCCGAGGTGCGGGCGGTGCTGTGGAATGTCTATGGCACCCTGCTGAACATCGCCGATGGCGAGCTTTTGCACCTGGTCGACGATCCCCTCCGCATGGAGGTCGCGCTCGACAAGACCGTGCAGGAGTTCAACATGTGGAACAGCATGTACCGCAAGCCGGGCGCTCCCTGGGAGCTGATGTTCCAGCAGTATCAGCCCCTGGTGGCCGACCTGCGGCTCACTGGCAAGGTCCGCCGGGGAGAGACCCCCGAGATCGACTCGGCCCACCTCTGGAAGATTCTGGTCGAACGCCTGCTGCAGAAAAAATACACCTGGGATGAGGCGCTGTACGGCGATCTGGATGACTATTGTCAGAAGATCGCCTGGTTCTTTCACCGGGCGCTGCAGGGGTGCGGCCCCGCCGACGGGGCCGCCGAAGCCCTGTCGGCCGTCGCCAGCCGGGGGGTGATCCAGGGCCTGGTCGGAGCGGGGCAGTGTTTCACCCTCACCGAGGTGCGCCACCATCTCGAAGAGGGAGCCGGGCTGCAACGGCACCCCTTGCCGCTGGCCCCGGGCTGTGTCTCGCTGTCGCATGAATTGGGGGCGGCTCCTCCAACCGAACGGCTCTTCACCCCCGTGCTGGAGACCCTGGCAGGACTGGGAATCGAGCCCGGGGAGGTGCTGTATGTCTCGTCGCGTCTCGTGGCCGACCTGGCTCCCGCCAAACGTCTGGGGCTGCGGACCGCCCTGTTCGCCGGCGACAAGACCAGCCTGCGGGCGACCGGGGCCCAGGTGCGCGATCCCGAACTGCAGCCCGACCGAATCTTGACCGCCTTGAACCAGATTCATCAAATGATCCCCGGCCGTTGAGTTGGCTCTCTTCGAGAGCCCCGGTTTCCTGTTTCGCCGGCGGGCACCCCGTGCTCCGCCCCCTCCGCGCACCGAGCGCTCCCGTCCAACATGCCTCCCCCAGTCCTGCTTGACTACTCGCACATTGACTTCAGCCGCCCGATTTACGACATCGAGGCGATCCGGCGGGTCAATCCCCAGCGCAACCAGATGGAACACCTGACGGCGGTGGTCTGGGAAGACACCGCGCAGCATGCCGTCATCGGTTACAAAGACATCACCGAGAACGAGTTCTGGGTGCCGGGGCACATGCCGGGCTTCCCCCTGATGCCCGGGGTGATCATGTGCGAGGCGGCCGCCCAGCTCGCCGGGTTCTACGCCCAGAAGCACACGCTGCTGGGGGGGGACTTCGTCGGCTTCGGCGGGATGGATGACATTCGTTTCCGGGGGCCGGTGTTCCCCAACAGCCGGCTGATCCTGTTGGCGAAGATGAAGGAACTGAAGCCCCGCCGCCTGGCCACGTTCGACTTCCAGGGGATTGTCAACGACAAGATGATCTTCACGGGCAGCATGATCGGGGTGCCGATTTCCCGGACCCAGAATCCTCCCTCCACCTAGTGTCTGCGCCGCTCCGCGATGACTCTTCCCAAACCCGGGTTTGTCCCCACGATCCGCCCGCTGATCGAGGCTGCTCCCCCCCCTCCCCCCGAGATCCAGGAGGGGGTTGCGCGGTCGGTGGCTCGCCACCGGATGTTTCAGCCCGCCAGCGATGGGGCCAACCTGCGCCCCTGGTTCCAAACCCTGGCCGACCTCCCGGCCCCACCCCTCTCGTGGTCCGCGCTGTTCGGCAACGATCACCCGGTTGAACTCGAAATCGGCTCGGGGCGCGGGTTGTTCCTGTGCAACTCGGGGCTGGCGTACCCCGAGCGCAACTTCGCGGGGATTGAGTGCGACTTCAAGGAGGGGCTGCGGGCCGCCGAGCGGTTCAAGAAGCGCCGGCTCCCCAATGTGCGGCTGCTGGGGGCCGACGCCCGGCTGGTGCTGGCCCAGTACGTCGTCCCTGGTTCGGTCGCGGCGTTGCATGTTTACTTTCCCGATCCGTGGTGGAAGCGGAAGCACCACAAACGCCGGCTGTTCACCCGCGCCTTCCTCGACCAGTGCGCCCGTGTGCTGCAGCCGGGGGGCCTGTTTCATTCGTGGACCGACGTGGCCGAGTATTTCGCCATGCAGGTCGCCCTGTTCGACAGTCACCCCGCCTACGAGCGGCTGCCGGATCCTCCCGAAAAGATCCCCGAGCACGACCTCGACTACCGCACGAGCTTCGAGCGCAAGAAACGCCGGGCCGGCTGCCGGATCAACCGCGGCCTCTGGCGTCTCAAGGCCCCCTCCGACACCCCACGGGGCGGATGACGAACGCTTCGCACTCCTTGGTGAACCGGTTTCCTTCATGGAGATCGCGCTCCGGGAAGGACAGCGAAAAGTGCGAGCCGCCGCGGGGCCTGGATCGGTAACCCCCCCCGCTGGATATCCATCCAAACAACTCCCCCACGACTGGGCCCGAAACCAGGATGGCGGGGGGGCGGACCTCTGTGTCCGCTCCGTTGGACAAACATCCGACAATCCCCGCCCCAATGGGCAGAGAAAAAACCTGGATCGGAACCCCCAATGTGCTCGCCACCGAGAACACTCTTCGAAAGGGTCCAGCACCCGGGTCGCGGGGGGGCGGACCTCTGTGTCCGCTCCGCTGGACAAACATCCGAAAACCCCGTCCCAATGGGCAGAGAAAAAACCTGGATCGGAACCCCCAATGTGCGCGCCACCGAGCACACCCCCCGCAAGGGCCCAACACCCGGGT
>JBKDUK010000090.1:0-2980 GCA_046339535.1 Planctomycetaceae bacterium
CTCGCCGACCTCCGCATTCCCTACGAGCGAAACGTGACTCTACCCGGCCGATCCGGCAAAACCTGGCCGATCAACTTTCACACCCGCACTCAAAACCGCAGCTCGTTGGTTCACGTGCTGAGCTCGGGAAGTCGCGGAGCGACCCGCCGACTGACCGATCATGTTGTCGCCGCATGGCATGACCTCAGCCAACTGAAAGTGGGTCCCGAGGCACTGCATTTTGTGTCGCTGTTCGACGACAGTTCGGATGTGTGGGCCGAAGAGGATTTTCGGCAACTCGAGGATCTGTCCGACATCGCACTGTGGTCCGAGCCCGAAGAATTGGCAAAACTGCTGAAAGCCGCCTGAGGGCGGCGATGGGCTTGGAGATGCAAGTTGTTGCGACTTGGTGTTTGTCGGGCCGTGGTGCAGGGGGGTTAGGGATGATGTGCGGAGATTCCCCGCGCAGCAGCCACCCTCGGGTTGGCGAGCCTCTGTTCGACTCAGCCCTGAATGGGCTGGCTGAACGCGTGGTGTCGCGGTGGGCCGTGCCCTCACGTGAGGGGACGCACACCCTCAACGAGGCATCCGCACATCACTCACAGCGACGCGCGGTACACCACCGGATCGAGATCGCAGGTGTGGCGCAGGGAGCCGTGGAGGATGTACAGCCGGGGTGACCGGCTGAGATCGAAGACCCGGTACAGCTGGTACTGCTGGGGAAGATCGTCCGAGCAGCGGACTTCATTCGCCGTCACGAGAAACGGAAAAAACTTCCCCAGTCCGGTCGCTTTGACCTCGATCATCCGCTCCTGCCCGGTCGTTTCGTGGAAGGAGAGAATGTCGTAGCCGAGGCCATCGCCGTATTCGTGCGAGGCCCACACCACCCGGGCGGCCAGGTCATCCCGGCCGGCGGATTGCAGCCGGTGCCGTTCGAGGTCGAGGGCGAACTGTTCGCCGATCTCCCCCAGACGGCGGTTGGCCGCGTCGCGGGCGACGAAGTCGATGTGCCGGCCCCGCCGGCTGAGCCACGGCTTGCTGGTCGGCGTAGCCGCGTGGATCCGTTCCGGAGCCGGCTCGATGAGCGAACCGAGGGAGGTCCCCGGGACCGCCACCCGTTCCGTCGGGTTCAGCACCGCCGAATGTTCCAGCCGTCGCAAAAACTCGGGACGCTGCTCCAGGTACGCCTCGACCTCGTCGACCAGCAGCCCCTGGTAATTGCTCCGCGGCTTGTAGCCTTCGATGTAGGGGAGGCCGAGATCGTGAGAGAGGTGGCGTTAATCGTCATGCGTTAATGGCCGATCATCACCACCAAAACCGTGAGTCGGATAGGCAGTTGGATCTCTGTCTTTGAAGAATTCTACAAGGATGATATACCAGTGCGAAAGCCGCAGACTTGTTTTCAGTTCCAAATCGCTATAGCATGTTTTCACTGTACTTTAAGAGGAGGAACTGGATGCTGTCGAAAGCCCGGAGTGCTCTGGAAGAGTGTGAGGAGCGCCTGCGCGTTCTGTTGGCGGAGGCCGCAGCCTCAGGCCAATACGACGCTCTCGAGACGATTACGGAATGGGCTCGAACACTTGGTCGTCTCAGAGAGGGCGGCGAGAAGGAACCGGTTTCCAGTGCCCGTGATGATGCGGAGCTGTTGGTTGCGCCTCGAGTAGTCGGAAAGCGTTTGAAGGCGCGGCAGGCATACCCTCGCTTCACGAGATCCAGAAATGAGTTGGTGAAGATCGGGTGGTCGAAAAAGGACAAGAAAGAGTATGTTCATCGAGCACCTTGGGGAGTGGTTGAGTTGCTGTGCCAGCGATTAAACGACTGGGACAGCAAGGAATTTACATCCGACGATATTTTGCCCCTTGTGGCCGTTGACGGAGTGGAAGTTCCTTCATACCAAGTCTATCTTTGTTTGGCGTGGTTGCGGGAACTTGGCTTGATCACCAAAGAGGGACGACAGGGGTACTTTGTACCAAGAGGAGTTGATGTCACTGTTGAGTGTGCAAAGGTGTGGAAGATCCTTCCTTCAAATCGATAAGAGTGGAGGACACAAGACATGTCGCTGAAAAGTGCTTCACTGCCATTCTGGCATTACAAAACGCTTCAGCATGGAGATACTGTCCGCGACCCGATCCAGGGCGAGTTCTTCGCGACAGAGGCGATTGAGAACAGTGCAGATGCGCTGGTTCGTGAAGGAATCCAGAATTCCCTGGATGCCCGGCGGGCTTCCGTGGCTACCCCATGGGGAAAGGAAGTTCTTCGGGTTCGGATACGAATTTCCGGCGAGTCTCAGGCAGTTTCTCCGCAACGTGCTGCGCCATTTCTTGCCGGTAACTGGGATCATCTGCACGTTTCCGGAAATGGGCTGATGATGCCGCCGAGCGAGGATCAGCCCTGCACATTCCTGACATTCGAAGACTTCGGCACGACAGGTCTGAATGGTGAAGTGAGACAATGGAAAAAGGTTCCGGGATGTGAGAACCGTTTTTTTAACTTCTTTCGTGCGGAAGGCCACTCGGATAAGAGTGATTCGGATCGAGGGCGATGGGGCGTTGGCAAGACGGTTTTTCCTCGCGCCAGTCGCATCAGTTCATTCTGGGGGCTGACTCGCAGGGAACTCGATGGTGCACGCCTGCTGTTGGGCAGAACATTTCTCAAGTCGCACGATCTCGCGGATGGGACGACCTGCGTTCCAGACGGTTACTACGGTGTCAAATCCGATGACAGCGCTCTCGTGCTTCCAGTGTCTGAACAAGGGGCAATCGATGACTTCTGTGAGACTTTTGGACTGTCGCGTGGCAACGAGTCTGGTCTCTCGATTGTCGTGCCGTTTTACGACGAAGGCGAAATCACAACTGAAAATATTCTCCGTGCCGTCGTGACTGGTTTTTTTTATCCGATCCTTGCGGGAGAACTCGTCGTTGAGATCATCGGCCCGGATAATGCTGTACGGATACTGGATCAGTCGAATCTTGCTGAGACAGCGAATTACTTCGACCAGAGC
>JBKDUK010000091.1:0-5007 GCA_046339535.1 Planctomycetaceae bacterium
TTCTGAAGATGTTGATGTCAGTGAAGCCAGCAAATACGCGGCACGGTACCTCCAGCGTCTCGACCGACAGAATGGCCTGGAGCGGAAGACGGCCGTTCGATTGCTCAACAGCATTATTGACAGCGCTTTGCAACCGCTCGCTTCGCCAACCGACACGTCACTCTCCGAGATGTTTCTACAGATCCGCCGTCAGTTGTTGGCGGACGGACGTGAACTGGTTCTCCTCGTCGAGGACTTCGCCGTCCTGAGCGGAATTCAAGGTGCGCTCTTGGATGCGATGATCCGCGAAGGTGTACGTGGCAGCACTGATGCCTGCATCATGCGAACGGCACTTGCTGTTACCGCGGGGTACGATTTCGGACGCTACGACACCGTCAAGACTCGGGCCGTTTATGGTTGGTATGTCGATGAGTCGCCTGTGGATAACGACGATCAGATGGTCGGGCGGATCTGTGATTATGTAGGGGCATATCTCAATGCTGCCAGATTCGGTTCGGAAGAACTGAAGCAGCGACGCAGCAATACTGACGAAGAGCAGTGGCCCCCATATTTTGGTGAAGATTCCGAAATTGAAGACGGGGATCGTCAGCAATTGAATGCCTTCGGGCGATCGCCATCGGGATTTCCACTTTTTCCGTTCAACGAAGCTGCGGTCCGCCAGTTATCGGATATTCATCTTCGTGATGCGGACAATCAATTGCGGCTAAATCCGAGGACGATCATCAACCACCTGCTAATCCGTGTTCTGCGGGACTATCGCTCTGCTTGGATAGCAAACGATTTTCCCTCTAAAGACTTCCTGGGCCAGCACGCCCATGATTTGCAGGCATCTCTGCAATCGGAATTAAGAAACGCAGAGGGCAATAGTAGAACTCGAGATCGCTACCTTGCATTGCTGAGATACTGGGGCGACTGTCCCAATCGCCTTTCTGAAGTCCTTCTGCCCCAACAGATCTACGAGGCCTTCGGAATGCGGCCATTGGCCGCTCCCAGTCCAATTTCTCAGACTCGTTTCTCTGGACGAAACAACGAGTTTGCAACTCGCAATCCCGGTCCTTCCAGTGACCGCCAAAATAGAAACTCCCAACCTGCACGTGAAACGAATTATCCGGGGTCGGTATCGCAAGCGGACTCTTACCAGGAACTGGCGGTCACTTCGGAACATCCCGAGGAGGTCCGTCGCTGGGAGCGCATACTCAACGACTGGACTCCAACTTCGAAATTGCTCCAGAAGGAATCAAATGAGTTGCGCCGCATGCTCGCGGATCACGTTCTCGGGGCCATCGACTGGGATTCGTTGTATCTTTGCAAACTAACGGCACCCGAAATGAAGGGATGGCAAGAGAATATTTTCCTGCCGAATGCCAAGGGAGCAAGTAATATCGAACCCGCCAAGGCAATGTGTACGATTTGTACGAATGAAGAGTTCGCAACCATAGACGGTCGTAATAAAGCCATTCTGGCATTGTACGCTCTAGCAAGACACGAGTATTACAAAACATGGGACTATCCCGACGCGGAACTCGACTATGCACGACTGCATAACCTGCTTGACAGTCTTGTGCCGCAGGCCACGGAATGGATACTCGCTAAAAAGTACCGCGACTTCGCTGGCGATCCCGTGCCAGCACTCGTCGAACACATTCTACTGGCCGCCCGCTTTCTCGACGTCAAGACAGCACACACATCCGATGGCGTTTCGTTACTCAATGTGCTGTTTGAGTCCCCACCGAATCTGGAATCTCCGCAGACTGACGACGAGTGGAGTCATCTAAAGTATGAAACTGCGAAACATCACAGAATCCTTCAGGAGGAACTTCTGGCGAGAACTGCTGTGCGACAAGGAGGGGCGGGTACGACTCATGGAGTCGATTGCATGCAACTGCTAGATGCAATTAGGAATTATAAAAGTCATCAGAAATCCTCTTCCTCCACCCCGATTCCCGATGTAGCCGGTTCTCCCGACCTTAATGCTGCTGTCACTTTTGTGAAGCAGTTCTCTAAAAAACTAACCCGCGCTGTTCGGAATCAGCAGACAAAACATGCTGACATCTACCAGCGCTGCCTCAACGAACTTGGAGATGAATTCGACAAATCAGGTCTTGTCTCAACGCTGAAAGATCAGATCTTGCCGGAAGCGGAACGCCTGGGTGTGCTTGGTCGTGATCTGCCGCGAGTTGTCACCCTACAGGCAATTTGTGAGGAGTTTCGCTCAGCCAGAGTTGCGGACACAATTAAAAGGCTGGCGGCGCCAGAGCGCGACGATTTCGGAGCCCAAGTATCGAGTTTGGCTCAGATCAACGATAGCGCCCTACAGGCCATTGATCAGTTTGTGAGCACGATGCCTCCTTTGCTTACTGCCCTCGAAAAGCATCTTCGTACTGAACTCGTCGACGGTGAAGAAATAGTCGCGACTGCTCGGAATCTGATTGAACATACCCTAGATCGGATGTCCGAGAAACTTTGTGTTATAGAGGGCCAGTCAACATGATGACAACACAGGCCGGGAGTGTCGTGGCTTTGCTGCAGCGCTACGCTCAGTTTCGAAAGGACCTTAAACTGAGTGAGCAACTCAGAAGCCGTGCTGATGAATTGAAAGCGGCAGCAGAAAGTCTTGAGGCACCAGCGCAACGCGTTGCTCTGCAACGCGAAAGAGAGTGGATTAAGCAAACTAAGCTGCCTTCTGCTGAGATTAAGAAAAGTCAGGGCTTGATTGAGACTATTCGCGCATTGCTTCCCAGCGATCCAGGAAAAATTGACCCACATGTGAATCGCTTGGTCAAGGTAACGGAAGCCATCGTATCTAAGACCGATAAGCTGACGGCTGATTCATGGGCGACAGTCGTTAAGCGTCGTCAGCCATCAGTCGATGAAGCCGAACTGAAACGGTGCGAACAGTTCAACTCTGAAGTTGCCAAAGTTGATGAGATTCGGAAAATGACCCGAGTCTCGATCGCGGCCGCCCCGTTGAGCCGAGACTCGCTCTATGAAATCGAGAAGCGCTGGGATCGACTCAGAGAGTTGATTGGGAGCCTGCCCAAGGGCAGCGACAATCCTGACGTAAATCGGTTTTTGGATGCGGTTCGCAACGGAGGCGCGTCTCTTGAAATGCTCACGGATGCGGTCAGACAGTACCTGGAGGAAACTGGAAAGTCGCAGGCGTTCCGGATCTATCAGCAACGGTAGTGGCTGCGATAAAAGGCCGTTTCTTGTTCGTTGTTCAGTGTCACAAACACCCGATGACAAATTCGTCCGCTGCTGCAATTGATTTCCTCAACAGGCTCGAAGCACGCGAGTCGAGACTCCTTGCCTGGGGCTTGGTGGATGGTGCGTTCGAAGATAATGAACTCGCTGCTCTCGCCGAGGAGTTTCTGAATGAACGCGAGTTGTGGAACACATTTCCTGATCCGAATGAGTTAATCGATTATTTGTTGGATCGTCGCTTGTTGTTCTCGTTTATTGACGGATCCCAGTCGCGTTACCGAACTCGCATGGGTGAGTCCATTCGATTGCTGGCTCGACTTCTTCAGTTGTTTCCACAACATCGTGATGTACGGAAGTTGCAACAGGCTAAGTCGCTTGTGGCCGATTTTAGTTTTATTTTACGGACACGACAGTTTCCTCGCAGAAATATTTCAACGGCAAATGCTGTAGTCTCGATCAGAGAGGTATGTCGACTGGATTCACTACAGCAAGATGTAATCACTGCCCTACTCGACGGTGATTCCGGTCCACCGATGGAACTTGCCGAGTTTCAGGTACGATCGACGCGCAGTATTCTCGCAAATGTCGGGGCCCGGCAGGGGACAGGAACAATCGTGTGTGCAGGAACTGGAAGTGGTAAAACGTTGTCGTTTTATCTGCCTGCGTTTGTGCATCTGGCCCCGACATTGGATGAGTCACGCTGGACTCGCTGTCTCGCAATTTATCCCCGAAAGGAATTGCTGAAGGACCAATTCTCCGAAACTTATCGCCAGGCGCGGCGGATCGATCGAGCACTTGGCTTCCACAGACGTCGAAAACTCACAATTGGGACATTGTTTGGCGACACTCCGAAGAATTCGGAAGCGTTTAATTACGAATCGCCGCCGGCAGGTTGGAAGAAGGTCGGTGGTGGCTTCGTGTGCGGGTTTCTCCGCTGTCCTGATGACACGTGCCGTGGTGAAATGGTATGGAAAGACGTCGACCGCAATGCCAATCTCGAACGCCTCATCTGCAACGCCTGTAATGCAAATACGTTTCCGGACGACTTGATTCTGACCCGCGACCGACTGCTCTCCGAACCGCCCGATATTCTCTTCACCACGACTGAGATGCTGAATCAGCGCTTGGGCGACTCTCAATTCGCGCGCCTTGTCGGCATCGGAACTTCGCCAACCCAGAAGCCGCAACTTGTGCTTCTCGACGAGGTTCATACGTATTCTGGCATCACCGGAGCGCAGGTGGCACTGCTCCTTCGACGGTGGACATACGCCACTCGGGCCTTTCCCCATTTTGTTGGGCTATCGGCAACACTGACAGATGCGCGACGATTTTTTGCTCGATTGATTGGGGTAGATGATTTCCGTGTGGAAGATGTGACACCTTATCCGAATGACATGGTCCATTCCGGAGCGGAGTACCTGCTCGCCCTCCGTGGCGACCCCGCATCAGGTGCATCGCTTCTATCGACAACCATCCAGGCGGCAATGCTGATGCGTCGAGTTCAGGATTTATCCGCCCGACCGTGCAGTGAAGGACTCTATGGCACCCGTGCATTCGTCTTTACGGACGATCTCGATGTGACCAATCGACTTTACTTCAATCTGCTGGATGCTGAAGGACTCGATAGTTGGGGACGGCCGAATCGGCAGGCATCGGGTGGATCACTCGCCAACCTGCGGAGTTCAGATCTTCCGGAGCAGGGGCTACGTCGCCGATTCGGACAGTCATGGGCACTATGTGAAGAAATCGGCCATTCACTTCGCAACAACACTTTTCTGCGGATCGGCCGCACGAGTTCCCAGG
>JBKDUK010000092.1:0-2656 GCA_046339535.1 Planctomycetaceae bacterium
CCACAGCGGCAGTCCCGCACCGTCGTAGGTGAGGCGATTGCTGCCGAGGCCGCCGTTGAGCAGCACCTGCGCACTCGAACCCGCCAGGAAGTTCATACGGAACTGGTCATCCCCCTCATTGCCCCGGACCTCGACGTTGCGAAGTTGCTGGAGTCCCTGGAGGGTGACCGTGTCGGCGAAGTTGCCCAGGTCCAGCAGCGCCGATTCGATCGATGTCTGGGCGTAGCTGGCCAGAGCGCTGGCAATCACGAGATCGGAGATGGCGAACGCTTGACCGGCCGTCGCATCGCGATGGTTGATGACCAGCCGGTCGCTGCCGGTGGTCCCGGCAATCAGAACCTCGGGGGCTTTGGTCTGACCCAAGAGCCCCGAGTGGGCCACCTCAAACTGGGTGCCCCGTTCCCCCCCCACCAGCGACACGCGGTCGGCGAGGAGTTGCCCCTGCGACTGGAGCAGGGCGTCGGAGGGGCCGTAGGACGTTCGGGTCAGGCCGACGGTCACTTGGGGACCGACATCGGCCCCGGCGGCTGAGACGAGAGACCCCGGCTGAAGTTGCACGGCATCGGGGGCGAACAGCCCCACGGTACCGGTTTGCGAGCGAATCTGGGCGTTCGCGGTGGCGGTCAAGGACTGGTGAGACAGGCCCAGATCAGTCACCTGGAGTCCGACGGGGCCGACAGCCTGAACCCCGGCATCAATTTTCAGGGCTTCCGAGGTGAGCAGCTGCACGCTCTTTCCCGCCGACAACCCGCGCCCCTCGGGGCCGGGGATGATCGACAGGGCTCCACGATTCTCGAGATTGAGGCGGCCGAGGTGGGCGGTGGCCGAGAGGTTGGAGACCTGGGTGGCGATCGGAATGCCGACCGTGCCGATCTGGCCGAGGGCCGACAGGTGGGCCGTGCCGGCGGTCAGGTCGATCGCCGATCCCGGCGAGTTCGACTGCACACCCATCATCCCCAGACTGGAGACGCCGCCAGCGGTCACGCTCCCCACGATCGAGCCCAGGGGGGCCGCGAGGGTCACCGTGGCGGTGCTGGCGGCTGTGATGGTGCCGATGGTCAGGTCACCGGCCATCTGCAGCGCATTCACACCGCCGGGGGCGTCCACCGAGATCTCTCCCGTGATCAACAGGTTGACTGCCGTATCAGGCGTGCCGAAGACGGTTTGGGAGAGCGAGAAATTCGAGACGGTCTGAATCGAGGTCGCTCCCCCATCGCCTCCTGTGAACCCGATGTAGCACGAATTACCGAGCAACGTGCTGAGATTGATTCCGGTGTAAGTTTGGCTGTAAGTCCCCCCAGTGACGGTGTCGGTCAGGGTCTCCGTCACCGTCTGGTTGATCGCGTCATAGACCAGCGTCACATCAATCGGATCGCCCGAGGCGATGTTCACACCCGTGGTGATGTTGTAGTTGCCCGAGGTGTTGGTGGTGACGAAGTTGGTGCCGATGGCGTGCCCGTTGTAGATGTTCATCTGGTAGGCCGCCGTGTTGCCGGTGATGCCGACATACCCGAGTGAGCCACCCACGCCGCCCAGGGCCGAGGTCCCCTCATTCTGGAACGCGAGCGCGATTCCATCGGCGGCTTTGTTCCCCGACGGCTGGTAGGTGAACTGGGCGGTGAAGCCCTGGGTGAGGTTCAGAGGCGTGTTGAGCCAGACTGCGCTGGAGGTCGAATTGACCCCATCGGTGAGGGTGACGGAGTCAGCCGTCGGGGTGGTGCTCACCCCCGTGGCATTCAGGAATCCCTCCTGTGCGGCACCGGCCGTCGCGGTGAGCGTCTCTGCCGAGATGTTGGCCGCCCCGTCGAGCACCGAGAAATTGCTGACGGTCTGGACCAGGTTGTTGGCCCCGGTGCCGTAGGTCTGCAGACTGAGTCGCACCTGAGGAGTCCCCAGGGCCTGCATCAGGTTGAAATCACTCGCGATCGTGAACTGCTCGTTTGTGGACAGATCGGTCAGTTGGGCCGAGAGGGTCTGCTCCGTGGCTGAGTACGACAGGATCACCTTGATCGAATGTCCGGACGAGAGATTGAGCGATCCGGGGACCTCCATATTGAACGTGACCGGACTGAGGAACCCGACCTTGTTGCCGTGGACCGGCAGGTCGCCCCACGCGCCGCCAGCGAGATTCATCAGGAAGCTGACATTGGAGGCCAGTTCCGTCCAGCCGGCGGTCGGCAGGGGCGCCCCCGTCGAGCCGTTGTACAGGGTCAGGCTCAACCCGCCGTTGTTCCCCGTGGTGTTGTAGACAAACCCGATGATCCAGTCGGTGGCGAGGTTGACCGTGTCATTCTGATAGAGCACCGAGTAGGTCGCCTCAGGCGTGCCAGTGGTCGGGTTGGCCGGGTTGGTGAAAGTGGCGACATTGTTGGCCACAGCGATCTGGGGGGCATTGGGTGTGCCCTCGACCGATGTGGTCCAGCCGGTGCCGTTCGTGCCGAAGCCAGTAAGGTTTTCGCGATTGGTGCTCTGGCCATCCAGCAGACTGCCGGTCGCCTGCAGTGAAGCGGTCCCCCCGGCGATGATTTGACCCATCTGCAGGTCTCCCGCAGTTTGCGAGAGGTACAGGTCACCGAGGGCATTGGCGTGCACCACACCGGTCGCCGCGATGAGAAACGGACTCGACGCGGATCCGAGCGTGCCGCCGCTGATCAGA
>JBKDUK010000093.1:0-32903 GCA_046339535.1 Planctomycetaceae bacterium
CCCATGGCGCATTGAACCCACGAATCCGATTCGAGACAAACACGGGGGCGGGGATGTTGACCACAGGGCTGAGGTCGAGTGGCTTTGGAGTTGCGTGTCTCTTTCCAGCCCATGGTCCCCACGCATGCGGCCACGCACCCCCCCATGGTTCCGCTCGAACATGCCTACCGATAACCTGCCGTGAAACACGCGAGTTGGAGGATTGGTGTGGTTGTCTGTGAACACTCGGAGACCCTCTTCCTCTGGTCTGGAGACTGTTGCGCTACTCCATTTTCCGCGAGGCCTATCCGAATTGTTTCAAGCGAAGGTACTGATTTGCCTGATCAGCCCGAACTCTTCGTTGTTTCCGGCAGGCCCCATGATGACCCGACGAGTCCACCGCGACGTCGTGATCGCGTCCCGATTTGGAGCCGCCTGGCCGCCAGATGGACCGACCCGAGCGCGGCGGTGGCAGTCTCCGGAAGAACATCCAGCAACCGCCCCCACCGACGATCCAGGCAAGGTCATCCTGTGGCCCGAGGATCGGGCAGTTCTTCCTGCCGCTACCCCACCTTGACAGGGCGTCCCGAGGCAGTGCACAACAAGCTCACTTTTCCAAATGGTCACGCATGTGGATTGAGCGAGCCCGACGTCATCCACCGCACGCTCGATGCGTTCCAAGAGACCAAGTCAGCATAAATCAGAGGACTCCTTGTTCTGACCTACCTGGCAACTGCCTGGCATGCCTTCTGGCACTTGCGACATTCTTCCGCACACGCCTTACAGTGCTTGTCATCGGGAAAAGCTTCGCACGCCTTGGCGCAATGATCGCAGCACTTCGCACAGCAATCCGCCATTACGGCGGAAAGCGGTCCGCCACTCGCACAGACTTGCGAACAGGCCGCACAGCAGGTGGCACAGTCCCGACAATGCATCAGACAAGACAGGTGCTGCTTGTTGCCATCGGCCAGCAGATTCGCACAGTGGGTGACACAGAGGTCACACACCCGCTGACAGTCCGAGCAGACTGTGGCACATGCCTGCAACTTCTGATCGACTTTCATCTCCGCCGCGTGAGCATGATGGGCGAACGCATCCATGCCGACCACGCCAAGTGTGAACGCCAACGCCAGCACACCGAACAGTCGGTTTTTCATCGGAACTCTCCATGGCTAAAACCGTCTCCCGATGCAGGCCACAGAAATCGTGATCTCGCATCCAGCGACAGGGTAGGGTCGCTTCGATAATTCACAAAAGGGCGGAACCAGCGGACTGTGATCGGAACTCCTGGAGTCACACTGCAGTCGCTGTCTCAACTCTGTTGCCCTCAAATGTCGATTGGCTGACTCATTCAGCAACACCTCAAGTCTAAACCCCTCCCGGCACAGACAAAATCGGGGAAATGCTGAATTGACTGGCCATCCGATTCCTGTGCAGGCGGGCGCTGCATTGAATCGCGCGGGAGGCGGACGGTCACAATCAGGGAACGGACAACACCGAAGACGCCATCCCACCCTGTGTTGGTCTGATCGCAGAGATCCTGCCGAAAGCAAGGCCCCCCCTTGTTTGGTCACTTTTATTGATGAGGCCTGCGGACACGTCCGTTCACCTTATCAAGAGTTGGCGATTTTGTTTTGCCCCAGTGAAAAATCGAATTCGCTGCTGGTCGGCTGGATAAATCTGTGACCGGAGATCCAGCCCATGACTTCCAGCCGTCGTCGCTTTACATCTGAACAAAAAGCCCAGGTCACTCGCAGCCATTTGGCCAACAAAAAGACGGTCTCGGTTCTGGCCGAGGAGTTTGGACTCCATCCCAGTCAGATTCATCTCTGGGTCAACCTGCTCCTCACTCAGGCCGACAAGGCGTTTGAGCGTTCTTCTGGAAATACCCGGGCGGACAAGGCGAGGTATTGTCACGAGTTGTGTTTTGAAGTCTGTGGATCAGGCGGCGTGAGTGAGCTGGAGCACTCCGTCGGTGAAGACCTTCCCTTCGAGGGGGGAGAGGATCAGGGTGGCGGCATTGAGGTTGCGCCAGTGCCTGGACGCTGACTGGGCGAGCTTGGACTTCATGATCAGGCTGGCCTGCCTGGTTCCATTCCCTTTGGTGCGTCGGTGAAGCAGGCGTACGGTCGTGAAGGTGCTTTCAATGGGATTGGTTTTCCGTAACCGCCATCCTGCGGCATATGCAGCGGGATGGCGGTTCAATGTCTCGGCCAGTCTCCAAGGAGCCTCGAGCCGGTGGTGTGCCAAAATCTCTTGGCGATTCTGAATCGTGTGGGCGACGAGAGTTCCCCACGTGTTGTCCGATCGATCGCTGTCTTGCTGCTTTCCGAGTGCCGCGATCGGTCAGACCAGTCGACCGCCCAGGTTTGTCAGGCGGGATCAGAAGGACCGCGGCATGACCCGCGCAGGCTCTTACGAAAACTTTGCGGGACTTGACTCTTGGTGTTTGCATTCTGTTTCACGGCATCTTTCTCGTCTCAGGTGGGGCCGATTCCAGTGATCATTACCAATTTTCTCTGCAGTTGGCAGAGGGGCGCCTTACGGCGCAGCCTGTCGCCCGAGCCGCTTCACATCGGGGCGTTCAGGTCTCCGGCAGTTCCTCCCCCAACACGATGTGGTCTCTGCGGGGGGTTCGTCTCACGCACGAGCAACCGCAGAACGATGATGACCGTGCAGAGCGCGGGCATCAAGAAATAGACGAGGCGGTAGGCGCTGGCGTTTGTGAACCCGCCGCCGGATTGGAGGATGACCGATGCGAACAGAGTGCCGAGCACTGCCCCCAGCCACAGCAGACTGAACACCACGCCGAGCGCCGACGCGATGCGCTTGCCTGCGATGTCGGCGGTACTCGCGAACAGCAATGGGAAGACCGCGTTCAGCGTCACGCCGTAAAGCAACTGGATACCAATCGCGGCCGGTACCGTCGTACAGTACGGCAGCAGGACGAAGACAAGAGCCTGGATGACTCCGGCACCGACGATGAACCATTTGCGGCCGATGCGGTCAGAGATGGTGGGCCACAGGAATTGAAAAAAGGCGCCCGTGATCGACCAAACCACGGTCAGTCCAGCCACCGACGCAGCGCCGAGTCCGCCGACAAACTTCAGGTACTCGGGATAGCTGGTCTGAAACACATTCTGCATCGCCTGAAACAAGAGCGCGCAGATACCGAAAATGAGCACCTCCCGATTCTTGGCTGCCTCGAAACAACTGCGCAGCGACACACGATCGTCGTCGTCGTGGATTTCGACGGATGGAGTGAGCCCCACCTCGCGGTCGTGCTGCTCCACCGCCTCCTGGTGTGCCTGCGTGGCGAGGAACCAGTACCAGATTGCGAATGGCATGGTGAGGATCGAGGTGAGGTAGACCATGCGCCAACCGTCTTCCCCAAACACGGAGAGCGTTGCGGCCGCAATGCCACCACCCATCAGCGCGCCGATCGGGTAGCCCGTGTGGTGCACGCCGATGGCGAACCCGCAGTGCTCGCGCGGCCACCACTCGCTCGCGCTCACGACACCAAGCGCCTCGCTCGCCGTCGTGCCGAGTGCAATTCCGATGAGCAACAGACAAAAACCTGTGACCGTCCCGGACAGGGATGGTATCGCGATGAGGGTTCCGGCCACTGCGTAGAGCATCATCATTGGGAACCACACGAGCTTCCGCCGCCACCCCCGGCCGATGCGGTCGCTGATGATCGAGACCGGAATATCGCAGAGCACACGCACGGCGAGGTAGCCGCTGACGATCAGTCCCCAGTTCATCGGTGACAGCTGGAAATCACTGATGATCACTGTGCCGAGCACGTAGATCATCGCGAAGGTCAAGGCGTTCATTGCCCAAGACAGCCAAGTATTCAGCAGGATCAGCCAGCTGTAGCGGCTGATGTCGCGGGGGATGACGCCGAGCCATGTCGCCGTACTGGTGTGCGCCTGGTGCTTGTTGATCTCTGTCATGGTGGGCTGGCTCGCCGGGAAATGAAAAATGGTGGGGCGACTTTGATGATTGGAAGGGGGCGACATTCTGTCGAGAAGTCGCGGCATCGTGTCACGAAGGTTGTGAGGAATTGGTGCCAATCCCGAAGCCGGGGAAGCCGGGCGGTCAGGAGACCGCCCGGGCTTCGGTGTTGGCCCTTGAACGGCGCTCCGGGTGCACCCCTGCAGAGCCGAATCCTCCTTCGAAGCCGATCCGGATTGTCACCAGCCGGATTGTCACCTGTTGGGAATCATCCGGCAACGTCAGTGTGCGGTCCTGCCTGTTGTCGGGCGACCTGCCGTTGCTTCCGGGCCTCCTCCAGCTTGCGATCGCGTTCCTGAAAGATGATGTGTTCCAGGCCTTGCAGTGTGTCGGGAGGGGTGATGTCTCCGATTGCGGAATGCAATCGGACCGCGTTGTCGTGGGGGGCGAAAGCCGTGATTCTGCGCCGGGCCTGAGCCTTGTCGGCCCGGGCGAGGAGCAGGTCGGCCCGGAGAGGAATCTGACGTGGCTGGAACCCAAACTTCTCGGCCAGGGCTGAGACCGTTTCCCCGGTGGCCAAATGCCTGCGAAAAACCTGTGACCCGTGTTCAGGTTGGTATCGACGTCGACTGGAACTCAAGGTTTGAATCTCCGGTCAGGGAATCACCGATCCAACCAGAAACGGATTCCATTTTCAACTGGGGCAGAACAACTGCCCGCGCTTGTCCGGTGTCAAGGTTCCTTTCAAGAGAGACTTGTGTTTCTCCAGCCGATTGAGGATCGTTTTCGGTTGCATCCTGAGGCTCCGTGGGACGTGCTCCGCTCGACTGCTCAACTCCCCGCCTTCTCACGTCCAAGGGATGCACTTCTCCCCCCCACGGCCTCGCTCGCCCCCTTCTCTCACCCTCGATCCCCCAACCTGTTGTTGACCCCCACTTCCATGCAAAGAGTGGCGTGACGGACCTCTTGTGTTGACCTCAACGACAACGGTTAATGATGACTCAACAATCCCGAATCCAAGAAGAACAACTGTTTCGACTGGTGGTCGAAGCGTCGCCGAACGCGATGATTCTGGTCGATTCGCGCGGGAGAATGGTCCTGGTCAACTCGCAGGCCGAAACGTTGTTCGGATATTTGCGAAAGGACCTTCTCGGGCAGAGCCTGGAACTCCTGCTCCCCGGATGGTCTCACGCGACACACGCCGACCACAGGCGAGACTTCTTCGCTGCTCCGCAGACCCGATCCATGGGGGCCAGCCGGGATCTTTATGGACTGCACAAGGATGGCGGTGAGTTTCCGGTTGAAATCGGTCTCAACCCCATCACGACCGGGGATGAAACACTCGTCCTCGCCTCCATCAGTGATATCGCTGCACGTCGACGGGTGGAGCAGTCTCTGCAGCATTTGGCGGCGATCGTCGCGTCTTCGGACGACGCCATCATCAGTAAAGATCTGAACGGAGTCATTCAGAGTTGGAACCGTGGGGCCGAACAACTCTTCGGGTACTCCGCAGCCGAGATGATTGGGCGACCGATGTCGGTGTTGGATCCTCCAGATCGCGCTGTCGAAGAGACCAGGATTCTGGAACGCCTGCGGCGGGGCGAACGCGTGGACCATTTCGAGACCGTGCGTGTGCATAAAGATGGTCGGCCGATCGATGTTTCCGTAACGATGTCGCCCTTACGTGACGTATCAGGGCGGATCTTCGGCGCTTCCAATGTCGCACGCGACATCAGCGACAGCAAACGATCCCAGGCGGAATTGAACTCGGTGAGCGCTCGGCAGGCGGCGATTCTGAACAACAGTCTCGACTGCATCATCACGATTGACTGCCAGAGCCGAATTGTCGACTTCAACCCTGCCGCCGAACGGACGTTTGGCTATGGGAGAGATGAGGTGTTGCAGAAGAGCATGGTCGACCTGATCGTTCCTCCGTCACTCCAGGAGGCCCATCGACAGGGAATGAAGCATTATCTGGCGACTGGCGATGGACCGGTCCTCGGTAAACGGATCGAAATCACAGCGATGCGTGCTGACGGGAGCGAGTTTCCCGTGGAGCTCGCCATCTCGGCAATTAAGAGTGGAAGGACGCCCATGTTCACTGCCTGCCTGCGAGACCTGACGCAGCGCAAGCAGAGTGAAGCGGCGTTAGATGAACGTATTCGCCTGCTCGCCCTGAGTTCCGAGATCGGACTGGCGCTGTCCCGAAGCGAAACTGTGCCAGCCATGCTTCAGCAATGCGCGGAGTCACTTGTTCGGCACATCGACGGAGCGTTCGCACGTATCTGGACGCTCGGCGAATCAGGTGACACTCTGGAATTGCAGGCGAGTGCCGGGATGTGCACTCACATTGACGGCCCGCACGGACGTGTCCCCGTCGGACGATTCCAAGTTGGGCTGATAGCTCAAGACCGCAAACCATACGTCACCAACGAGGTCGCAGGTGACCCACGTGTGAGTGAACAGGAATGGGCTCGCCGCGAAGGCATGGTTGCATTTGCTGGTCATCCGCTGATTGTCGATAACCACCTGGTGGGGGTAGTCGCCATCTTTGCGCGGCAGTGCATTTCCGAGGCGACCATTTCAACTCTTGGTTCCGCAGCCGACGCCATGGCCACAGGCATCAGTCGCAAACGGACCGAGGAGGCATTGGTCCGCAGCGAACTGCAGGCTCAAGCCGCCAATCGAGCCAAGAGTGCCTTTCTTGCGAATATGAGCCATGAAATCCGCACCCCGATGAACGGAGTGCTGGGGTTGACACGGCTGATGCTCAACACCGACCTGACTCCGCTGCAGCGGGAATACCTGGAGATGACGAACCGCTCAGCCGAGAGTCTGCTGCAGATCATCAATGATATTCTGGATTTCTCAAAGATTGAGGCGAACAAGCTGAGTCTGACCTCGGAGGACTTCAACCTCACGGAATGTGTCGAAAACGCTGTCAGCGATTGCGGCGTCACCGCCCAGGTGAAGAATCTGGAACTCACGTGCGAACTGGACCCGATGATTCCAGAGACTCTCATAGGGGATGCAGGTCGGCTCCGACAGGTACTGCTGAATCTCATCAGCAATGCCATCCGATTTACAGATCGGGGTGAAGTCGATCTCGCGGTCCGAGTCGTTTCGGTGTCTGCCGATGAGGTCTGGTTGCACTTTGCCGTTCGTGATACGGGTGTTGGGATTCCGGCCGATAGACTGACACAGATTTTTGATGCGTTTGAACAGGCGGACTCGTCCATTTCACGGACACATGGCGGAACTGGACTGGGGTTATCGATCTCCTCAAGACTCGTTTCAATGATGGGCGGTGTGCTGAAGGTTGAGAGCGAAATGGGCGTGGGCAGCACATTCCACTTCTGCGCACGGTTCGGTCCATCAGCAAATCCATCCTGCTCACAAGCCGTGCGTGCCGCGCCGAAGCTTCGGGGCCTGCCGGTCCTGGTGGTGGATGACAGCGCCTTGCATCGTCGCATCCTTCACAATCAATTGACTCAATGGGGCATGAAACCGCTGTCTGCGGCGAGTGGGAAAGAGGCCGTTCAGGCGGTGCGTGAGGCAGGTTTCGCTGGGGCCCACTTCTCGCTGGTGCTGCTCGATGACCAAATGCCTGAAATGGACGGCTTTGCCGTGGCCGGAGCGTTGCGGGAGAACCTGGCCTCGGGGGAATTCCACAGTCCCATCATTCTGATGCTCTCGTCAGCCGGGCAGCCGGTTGATCATGCCCGTTTTCGGGCGCTCGGAATCAGCTCCTCTCTCACCAAGCCTGTCAGAGCCTCCCTGCTGCTGAAGTCCATTCTGAAGGTTCTGGAAACTGTTGCGTGGGAAGTGAATCCTGGTGCCTGCGCACGCCCGGTCACAGGCCAGCGGCCTTTTCAGGACAACGCGAATGCTGCAGTCACGTCGGTTGCGTCTCACAAGAAAGCCAAGCTCCACATCCTTCTCGCCGAAGACAATCTCATCAACCAAAAAGTGGCTGCTGCATTTTTGGCCCGGTTGGGCTTTGAGTTGACGATCGTCAACAACGGCCTGGAAGTGCTGACGGCGTTGGAGAATCAGACATTTGACGTGGTTTTGATGGATGTGCAGATGCCAAAGATGGACGGCCTCCAGGCGACCGCAGCGATCCGGCAGCGAGAGGCCGTGTCAGGCGGGCATCTGCCCATCATTGCGCTGACGGCGCACGCCATGAATGAGGACCGGGAACGGTGCATGGCTGCGGGCATGGATGAATACGCCGCCAAGCCAATCGATCCCGCCGAACTTGAACGGGCCATTGTCAGGTGCATGGCGCATTCGGCCACGATGAATTCGTCGCCTGCACCCGAAACGCCCGGTGATCATGCTGGCTGAAGTCGTGTTGATCGAGCCGAAGCAAAAGATTCTGAATCCAGAAAAGGCGAAAGAGGAGTCGCTTTGAGAAATGATTGACTATGCATTCCCGCAAGGCCGACAGCCCTCTCCATCAATCCCCTGAGTCGACTCTTGAGGCCCGATCCCAATTTCCTGTTGATGCGAGAAAAAAGCAGACACAAGCAGACTGAGTGGAGAAGGGACCAGAAGAATGATTTCGTCGCGAACACCGTGGAGATGGTCGAGCGGATCGGGATCAACAGCGAGTGATTTGGCCAAGGTCGCATCGGGGATGGAGTCCGTCCGGTCTCAGCTCCGTGGGATGCCTTTCTGGCATCGTCATTCAGAAGTCGTCTTTTCGCAATTTCGAACTCCGCTTCGGTGAGTTTGCCGTGATTTCTGGGAGGGGTCATTGATTCCAGCTCTCGCGCAATGCTCGTGGCAGTCCAGTCGGCGATGTGGGAGAAGAGGACGGTCGCGTCATCGTCCAACTTCAGCATCCTTTGACCTCGGCACACCATCGCCGGAACTGCTGCCAGCGAGGGGGTGTGCGGATGTTTTCAGGGTGGGTCCGTTTTACACGATCATTTCCAACCGTCGCCCTGGTGAAACTCCATGTTCGGCTGAGCCAGCACAGATTGAAGCGAATCCGACCGCGATGGCGAACGGGTCGGAAATCGGGAGGTCGAGCGTCGGAACATCTCCGCGATTTTCGACAAATGGGGATCGAAATTCCCAAAGCCGTTGATCAAAAGCCGTTTCCCGTCCGGCGACATCGGCACGTATCCATCTCGATATCGCGTCAAATCCGTGCGTGTTACGAGGGGATAAAAGTAACCCATATGGCGGTTGGTCGACAGTGTGCACACTGGCGGGATGTGATCAAGACGGCTGCATCTTGTCTGATTCTTTACGTCCTGAATGTTGCCGTAATCTCATTCGCACGAGACACCCGTCAGCCGGTTTTGTCGACACCCCGGCTCGCTCGGGATTGGCGCGATGCACCGCCTCAAGTTCGGCCAGTTTCACCAGTGCTCCCACCACCAGAGCCACTTCAAGTTGGCCGAGGTGTTTTCCCGGACAGACTCGTGGCCCATGGCCGAAACCGAAATGCAGCATCTCTTTCGAGTCCCGGTGTTGTTCGGCCAGAACGCGCCAACGATCGGGTTGGAATTCCAGGGCGGGATATCCGGTCTGTGCGACACCCCAGTGGTCCTCATGGCGATTGGCATGCCAGACATCGAGAAAGATGTGTGTGCCGGCCGGGATCGTCAAATCGCGACCATCGGAAGTCACCACCGTTCTGTGAGCAGTGGCCCGCCGGGGGAGAAAGTAGAGTGATGGGGTCAGCCGCAATGTTTCGTCCAGGACCCTCCCCAGCCAGACGGCGTTCCCGAGGACCCATGGGCTGTAGTGGTCTACCGGTTCAAGTTCGTGGAACAGTCGGGTTTGTACCTCTGGACACCGCGCCAGATGGGAGAGTGTCCAGCTTGCGAAGGACGTTGTGGCTTCCAGGGCACCAGCGAGGAAGACCCGCAGGTTGCTGCGGAGTGCCTCATCGGGTGCGTCGGATTTGAATTGACGCCAAAGGCCGGTTCCCGTTTGTCTTTGCGCCAGGACGATGTCGATCAGTTGCTCGAAGACGACCTTTGATTCCTGCAATCGTTTCCGATCTGGGCGGCTGGGACGGGTCAACCATCGGGGCAGGGGAAGCCGCTGGTAGACGGTATCGCGAACGATGTCGTCGATCAGAAACTCGAGTGCGGGAACATACGTCTCCCGAATCTCCTGATAGGAGAGGGAGGCTCCGAAGAAGCTGTTGGTGAGCATCTCGAGCATCACCGGTTTGATTTCATCTTCCAGCCGCACCTCCAGCGGACCGGGAGTGTTCGCGGATCGCGAACGAAATGCGTCCAGTCGCTGCCGGACGGTTTTCTGGAACCCATCGAAGAACGCCGAGAAATTCTCGGGTTGGAAGAGGGTCGATTTGCCGAACGGGGAGGCGGCGAGTTTCTTCTGATGCCGCCATTGGGCACCATTCGAATAGAGCAGGGAATCGGTCCCGGTCGCCCGGGCGATTCCATCCGAGGGGAGGGTGTCGCGGTCGAATTGCCCCTCTTTGTCGCCGGTGTCGACTGTGATGGCCCGGATCAGTTGCGGGTCACGCGTGGCCAGAAAAGGGGCCAACCCTGGAATGTGCAGGCAGACCGTGTGTCGGCCCGAACCGGCGTTGTCGTCCGCATCAACGAAAAGGCTCTCCAGGATCCGGATGGGTTCCCGGTAATTCCAGGGGTGAGGAAATGGCAGACAAGGCCGTTGTCGTCGGGACCACACCAATGGAACGCGCCCGGGGACGAGAGTCCCTGAGAAACCGGTCCCGTTCAGGGCGGAGTGCAGCGAGTTCCACATGGTGCCTCCACGTTGATCGGTTGGCAGTTGTTTCACACGCCTGGAGAGGTTTCCGGCCGATGTCCGTTCCACCACCGTCGCGACTGCAGGCACCAGACCTTCCCTCGGGGGTTGACTGGGAGTCCGGCCGCTGTCGAACAGCTGCTGCCCCGCATTATTCCGGCGCGGGAACAAAACTGTCAAACTGCTGACGTCACTCAAGGATCGTAACCGCCAACGAGAACCGCGAAGCGATGGGTGTCCTGTTTGCGAAACCTGAAAGCATCTTGCTTCTGACAAAGTCGCGTCGTTTTCCAGGCAGATTCAGCACGGTGACTGGCCTTGATCCTCGAATGGAATCGCATCTGGTTGGGATTGATGACTGGGCGGTCAACATCCGGATCGCGCCGTCTGTGGTTATCGAGCGCCGGCGAGTTGCTCAGAGGCTTTCGGGCTCAAGGCAATTCCACAAAGTCTGCTGTGACCTCAGCATGAGGGAGTGATCGGGGTGGCGATCTCCGTGGGGCGGAGCCTTGATCAAATCATTCGGCAAAATGGGAGGAGTACTCTGCGGCCTGATCCTTCTGTCCAAACACAGGATTGCCCCCGCCGCGACGACCCGGATATCATTCTTGGAGTTTCAGTCCCCTTTCCGCTTCTCCTGTTCGCGGTCTTCTGCAGAAGGCCGTGGCGACATGCGGAGCAGGATGTTGCCCGGTGGCGATAGTCCAGAGCCTCTGCACTGTTCGCGGTCGGCGGAGAACAAAGACACGCCGATGACAAGCCGACTGGCCATGTTGTTGCTGGTGCTCGGACACACGAGCCTTCTTGTCGCCGCCGATGGCCAGGAATCTCTCCCGACCCTGGAGGCGGCCCGACAGCAGGGGCGTGCCCGGTCGCGCTATCTGAAGGCGGCGACGGAGGTCGGCATGCCGGCTGACGCGATCCCCCAGGCGAATGTTGCCCATTTCCGGGACATCATTGGCCCCCTGCTGCGAAAGAGCTGTCAGGACTGTCATGGTCCCGATCGGTCGGAGGGGAGGTTGCGGGTCGACCAGTTGAACCCCGATCTGCTGACCGGGCCCGACGTCGAGCGGTGGCGGGAGGTGTATGGGGTCCTGAGCAAGTCGGAGATGCCTCCCGCCGATGAGCCCGATTACGCATTGGCTGATGCAAACCGCGGACAGATCGTCGATTGGTTGAGCGGAGAGCTCGATACGGCGTCGCGCATCCGACGGCGTAGCCAGGAGCACACGTCGTGTCGTCGGCTGACCAACTACGAATACAATTACGCCCTGCAGGATCTGTTGGGGCTCTCGTATTCCCTCGCGAACAAGTTGCCGCCCGAGTCGACCTCCGAAGAGGGCTTCAAAAACAGTTCCGAGTTGCTGCAGATGTCGGTCATGCAGTTCGAGACCTATCGCGAGCTGGCGCTGAAGGCGTTGAAGCGGGCCACCGTTACGGGCGCGCGCCCCGCTGCCGTCACTTACATCGTCTCGATGCCGGAAGAGATGGAGAGGGCCAGCGGCTCGGGAAACGAGTCCAAGGTGTTCCGCAAGGGGGAAGAGCGCTATGGGCAGGCGAGGCATCAGCCGCACCTGTTCCAGCGGGACTCGGGCGTGGGCATTCCGTTTGCCGGTGGCAAGACCTTGCCCCGGCCGGACGCCATCCTGGGGGCTGCGCCGGCCGTCGCGCCCGTCGTCCTGATGCTGCCGGGAGCGAGCGAATTGAAGCTGGACCTCGACCGGTTTCTGCCCGACGAGGGCATCATGCGGGTCCGGATCCGCGCGGGCCGATCCACGCAGAACCCGCAGGAATTCGCCAGCCTGCGTTTGATTTTCAGCGCCCATACCAGCAACGACGCCAACTTTTCCGACGTCATCAGCGAGCGCGACATCCCGGTGACCGCCTCGGCTGAGGATCCGCAGTTCATACACTTCGACATTCCCCTCGGCGATATCCAGCGGAATCCCTTCCGGCACCTCGAAACCACCTTTCCCCGACGGGACGAGTACCTGCACATCCGCAATGTCTCGAATGCTCCGCGCAGCGACGATCCGCTGCAGGTCCAGATCGACTCAATCGAAATTACGGCTCCATTCTATGAGCAATGGCCCCCCCGATCGCATACCGCCATCTTCTTCGACAGCGACCACCGCGGCGACGAGCAGGCGTACGGCCGGGAGGTGTTGAGCCGGTTTCTGCGCCGGGTCTGGCGACGACCGGTCGAGACGCAGGAAGTCGACCAGTTCCTGAGGCTGTTCGCCAAGTACCGGCCGCAATTCGCGACCTTCGAAGAGGCGATGGTGGAGGTTCTGGCGACCGCACTGTCGTCCGCCGAGTTTTTGTATCTGACTCAACGGGTGGCGACCGACGAGTCGCAATCGTCGACCCGGATCAGTGAGCTGGAGCTGGCCAGCCGCCTGGCGGTGTTCCTGTGGTGCAGCCTGCCCGATGAGGAATTGCTGGCGCTGGCTGAGCGCGGACAGCTGCGAGAACCCGCCGTCCTGGCCGCACAGGTGAAACGCCTGCTGGCCGATCCCCGTTCCCGGCGATTCACTGAGCACTTCGTCGAGCAGTGGCTGGGGCTCGACCGCATCAATAGAGTCACGCACCTGACGGCTGACGACCCCCTGCGGGGAGCGATGCTGGAAGAACCGGTCGCCTGTTTCGAAGAGGTCCTGAAGCAGAATCGCAGCGTGATTGATTTTCTGCATGCGGACTACGCCGTCGTCAACGAGCGCCTCGCGGCCCATTATGGCATTCCCACCGTGTATGGTCCGCACTTCCGCACGGTTCCGATCACCCCGGAGACACACCGCGGCGGCCTGCTGACGAGTGCCGCGATCATGACGATGAACTCTGACGGCACCGATTCGCATCCTCTCAAGCGGGGTGTCTGGATGCTGAAACGGATCCTGGACGATCCTCCGCCACCTCCTCCGCCGAATGTTCCGGAGGTCGATTTGACCGATCCCGACATCCTGAAGATGACCCTCAAGGAGCGGATCATCAATCACCGGAACAAACCCGCCTGCTACTCGTGTCATTCCCGGATCGACCCGTGGGGAATCGCCTTCGAGAATTACGACGCCCTGGGCGCGTACCGGACACAGATCCGGAATCAGCCTGTCGATGCGACGGCGGAGCTTTTCAACCGGCAGACGCTGGCGGGGATCGATGGACTCAAGCGGTACCTGCTGACCGACCGACAAGACCAGTTTGCCAGGTCGATGGTGCACAAGCTGCTGGCGTTTGCCCTGGGGCGACCGCTGACGTTTGGCGACAGTGCCGAGATCGACACGCTGACCGCCGAGTTCCGGCAACGGGGCGACGGGCTGAGCGACCTGATCTTCCTGATTGTGACCAGTGACCTCTTCAACTCGAAATGAACGGCGGGGGACCGACCATGCATGACCAGAACCAGTGGAGTCGCCGGACGTTTCTGCGCGGGACCGGAGTGGCCCTGGCGTTGCCGTGGCTGGAGACGTTTGCGGTGGGTGGACCCACCCGCGACGAAACTCCCCGGCGGTTCGTCAGCATCTATCATCCGGATGGCGTGGGGTTGCCGCTCAAGTCGGACCCGGCCTGGAAAGACTGGTGCTGGTTCCCCCGGGGGGGGGAGACCGAGTATGAGCTGACCAAGGTTCTCGATGTGCTCGAGCCCCTGCGGAGCGAAATCACGATCTACTCGGGGCTGTCGCATCCCCACGCCCGCGGCGTGCATGGCCATTCGAATGCGGACCAGTACCTGACCGGTGCGCCAATCGGAGGGCATGGACCCTATCGGAATACGATTTCCCTCGATCAGGCTTATGCCGAGCACGCCGGGGACCTGACCCGGCATTCTTCGCTGGTCATGTCGACCAACGGCGGTGTGGGGGGCCCGCGGGGGGCGCAGACCCAGTCGTTCAATCGGGAAGGTCGGCCGATTCCCGCGATGAACAGACCCCGGGACATCTTCAACCTGCTGTTCGTGACGACGGGGCGAGAGGCGGCGGCTCGCCTGGAGAGAAGCAAGAGCGCCCTCGACCTGCTGATTGACAATACGCGCTCGCTCGGAAGGCAGCTCACCAGTCGCGATCGCGAGACTCTCGCGCAGTACCTGGACGCGGTCCGTGATACCGAGGTGAAACTGGCGAAGGCGCAACGGTGGATCGAGACCCCCATTCCGCACGTCGATCCCCGCAATCTGCATCTGGATGCCGAGCCCAAAGAGGCCCGGCTTTATTTCCAGACAATGTATGAACTGATCTACCTCGCCTTCCTGAGCGATTCGACGCGTGTCGCGACGTTTCAGCTGGGGCGGGAGAACGGCGAGGGGCCGCACGACCTGCTGTCTCAGGCGGTGGGGCTGGGGGCCGCCCACGGGTTGACGCACGAGGTCAAAAAGCCAGGGGGATGGCAGAACCTCGGCACCTACAACCGCTATCAGGCCGTGGAGTTCGGACGGTTTGTCCAGCGTCTCAAGGGGACTCCCGAGCCGACCGGGCAGGGCAACATGCTCGACAACACACTGGCGATGCACGGCTCGGCCTCGAGCAGCTTCCACCTCTCGCGCAACTACCCGATCATCTCCGCCGGAGGAAAGAACCTCGGCTTTACCAACGGCCGTTACCTGAAGTTCGGGAAGGGGAACGAAGACAATCAGGCGGGGGCCGGTATCGACACCGATGCGGGCTGGCAAAGCAAACCCGAGGTGGAGGAACTGCCGTTGGCGAAGCTGTTCGTCACCATCCTGCAGCGGCTGGGAGTTGAGACCGATTCGTTCGCCGGGATCACCGGAACACTGGAGCGGGTCTGAATCGGGGATGACTGGCGTCGGCGGGGTTCTCCCTGATCGACATGATCTTCTCCGAGGCCCCCGAGGCAAGCGTGGGGAGCAGCCAATGCTTTCCGGATTCCAATGGTTGCATCAGGTGTCCTTTTTGCCGAGACACCCTGGAGCAGGGGATTTGCCGGATTCTGCGGTCCGGATTCAGGATGCCGTTCATGATGCAGGGATTGGTTTTTCGATTTTGCGGAATCTTCCCTGAAGCCGGAGGAAATCGGGGGCCCAGCTTTCCGGGAGGACGTCGGACCGCTTTCGGGGGTGACAAATCCTGTTAGAAGATGAGGTGATGAGCCCTGCCAGATCTCCACTTTTGAAACCGCTCCATGTTTTTGAGAGCTGGCAACCGGTGATCTCCGGCTATACCTCCCGCAGTCGGGCCTTGATCGCCGCCCAGATCGGCGCGGGGGGCTTTGAGCCGAGGGTGCTGGTCACGTCGCGCCAGGGATCTTACGGACAGGCGTTGATCGAACCGCCGGAGGGCCTGGGGGACCGGGTGCGCCTGGTCTCTCCCTCAGCCAGAGAGAACGGATTGCGCCGATTGCGCCGGTTCTCCATGGAGACCCGACATCTGGAGAGGGCGATCGAGCAGATGGTGATTGATCATGGAGCTGATTTGATCCATGTTCATTGGTCGGGGGGAATCGGTCGGGTTGCGGCCAATGTCGCGGCGAGGGTTGGAATTCCGTTGGTAGCCGAGGTCCGGTTCGATCTCGCCGGAGCCATCATGAGTGAAACCGTGCGGATTCCGCTGCCTGGCCTCGAACGTGTCTTGAGACGTCATTTTGAAGGGCATTTGAAACAGGCCCAGGCCGTGTTCGCCGCCAGCGAGTCACTGGCGGCGTTTCTGCGCAGCGAGTTTCCAGGGCTGACAGACCGGTTGTCGGTGGTGCCGAACGGAGTGAATCCGGAGGTGTTTCGGCCGGGCCCGCCCGACCCGCAACTGCGGGCGAGTCTGGGGCTCGAGGACAAGTTTGTGATTGGCACCACCAGCAACATGCTCCGGTACGAGGGGCTGGATTTGCTGATCAAGGCCTTGGCGGAAGTGCAGCATCAGTTGCCCCACGTGCAGCCGCTGTTCGTCGGTGCGGGGACTCAATCTGGGCAGTTGCAGAACCTCGCGCAACGCCTGGGAGTCCGGGCGACATTCACAGGTCTGGTTCCCGCGGCACAGGTTCCCGCCTATCTGAGATTGATCCACCTGTTTGTGGTTCCCCGGAGGGATGCGACCATCACCCGGCATGCGGGCCCCATCAAGCTGGTGGAAGCGATGGCGTGCGGGCTGGCCGTGCTGGGGAGCCGTCTGGGGGATATCGGGACCCTGCTCGCCGATGGGCGTGGGGCTTTGGTGGAACCGGAATCGGTTCCCGCGCTGACCAGTGCGCTGGCGACTCTCTGCGAGCAATCCGAGACGCGCCGAGAGATGGGACGGCGTGCGTATCAGTACGCGGTGTCAGAGCTGAATTGGGAAAAAGCGGCCCAAATCCACCGCAGGATCTATGAGCAGGTATTGACATGACCACACCCCCAATGACACCCGTGGATCAGGGACGGCCACGGGGGTTCGCTGAAACCGCGACGCCGTCGCGTTCCAATGGTCAGGGGCAGCCGGGGGCGGAGGCTCCCGTCGACCTGGCAGCGGGTTTGGGAGGCTCCGACTCGGGCACCCGAGGAACCGAGAAACTGTTCGTGACTCGTCCGTTGTTGCCCCCCTTGGGAGAGTTCCTGCCCTATCTGGAAGAAATCTGGGCGAGTCAGACTCTCACGAATGGCGGCCCCATGCATCAACGGCTGGAGGGGGCGCTGGCGGAGCGGCTGGGGGTGCGGCACATCTCTCTGTTCGCCAATGGAACCCTGGCATTATCCACCGCCATCCGCGCGCTGGGACTGCGGGGGGAGGTGATCACGACGCCCTATTCGTTCGTGGCGACCACCCATGCCTTGGTCCGTGCCGGGCTTGAGCCGGTGTTTGTCGACATCGATCCCATCTCGCTGAATCTCGATCCGGCCCGGATTGAAGAGGCGATCACGCCGCGGACCAGTGGCATTCTGCCGGTGCACTGCTACGGCATGCCGTGTGATGTCGCAACGATCGGGGAGCTCGCCGCCGTCCGCGGATTGCGGGTCCTCTACGATGCGGCCCATGCGTTTGGCGTTTGCCTGCCCGGTCGGAACCTTCTGGAATGCGGCGACTGTTCGGCCTTGAGTTTTCATGCGACCAAGGTGTTCAACACCGGAGAAGGGGGGGCGGTGGTGACATCCGACCCGGCCCTCAAGCGCTATATCGACCGGCTCAAGAACTTTGGCTTCGTCGATGAAGTGACCGTGAACGAAACCGGCCTCAATGCGAAGATGAGCGAGATCACGGCAGCCCTGGGGCTGTTGCAGCTGAAGTATGTCGATGCCGCGTTACGGCGGCGGTCGGAAATCGACCGGCGATACCGGGAACGGCTGGCGGATATTCCGGGGATCACCTGTGTGGCTGCCGGTGCGTGGGAGGGGGCCAATCATTCCTATTTCCCGATTCTGGTGGGGGACGGTTTCCGGCTCAGCCGCGATGGGCTGTATCGGCACCTGGCCGCTCATGGCATCTATGGCCGAAGATATTTCCACCCGTTGATCAGCCAGTTTCCCATGTATTGCGGACTGGCTTCGGCCCAACCTTCCAGGCTGCCGGTGGCGACGAGAATTGCATCGCAGGTGCTGTGCCTGCCGATCTATCCCACACTGTCCGACACCGACATCGACCGGGTCGTGGATTGCATTCACAAGGGGAGATGATGGCCTTCCTCGCACGGGACCAACTGCTCGCGATGGGGTTCGCCGCACTGGGAGACGATGTGCGGATTTCGGAGAAGGCCAGTCTCCACAATGCCGCGGCCATCTCCCTGGGCAGCGGCGTGCGGATTGATGACTTTTGTGTCTTGTCGGCGGGGGTGGGAGGGATCAGCGTGGGAAACCGTGTGCACATCGGCACCCAGGCGACACTGATTGGTGCCGGGCGGATCACACTGTCGGATTTCACGAACCTCTCGGGCCGGGTCTCGATCTACTCAAGCAGTGACGATTTCCATGGAACTGGCCTGACAGGTCCGATGGTACCGATCGAATACCGGCGTGTGCGCGACGCCGCCGTACACCTCGGCAGGCATGTCATCGTTGGCTGCGGCAGTGTGATTTTGCCGGGAGCCATCCTCGAGGATGGCGTTGCGGTCGGCGCGTTGAGCCTGGTCAAAGAACGGTGTGCCGGCTTTGGCCTTTATGCGGGAATTCCTGCGAAGAGGATCGGCGAGCGATCGCGTGGTCTATTGGAACTGGAGCGACAATTGACCGGGCAAACGACTCCTGGCGAGTGACGGAAGCATGGCCGTCTCGGCTGCGAAGATTCTGCATGTGGTGGTCAATTTCTCGTTGACCGATCGGGGCATTCGCGAGTTTGAGGCGGTGGCCCCCGGCGTCAACGAGTTCGTCCGTGTCGGCCCCTCGCTCAATTCCCAGTTTCGGCTGCCGGATTGTGTGCGGACGCTGACCCCGAGGCAATTCCGCGGCGAAGTTCGGCGTGCCGAGGTCGCTGGAGTGGTATTCCACAGTCTGCCGCCGCACCACCGCCGGTTGCTGCGGGACATTCCGCCCGGCAAGGTGGTGGTGTGGATTGGGTGGGGCTTTGACTACTACGACGATCTGTTGTGGACGAGATATCCGGACGGGCTGGTCCTGCCCGGGACACGTGCTCTGGTACGCCAGTCCTCCTGGCGGAATCCGGCGGAGATGGCGCGGGATTGTATTCAGCGCATCAAGTCGGCCTGCACGGGCAACGACGTCGGGCTGCTGCGGCGGGTTGACGTCTTCTGCCCTGTGCTGGACCAGGAATACGAACTGGTCCGCAGCGCCAATCCGTGGTTTGGCGCGGACTACCTGACGTGGAATTATCTCACCCTCGAAGACGACATGCCATTCGATCTGCCGGATGGGGAAAAACGGCAGGGGGTCGATCTGCTGGCGGGGAACAGTGCTTCACCCACGAACAATCATGTCGAGCTCTTTGAGGCCATTGCGCGACATGTCGATCTGGCGGGGCGGCGGGTTTACGTGCCGCTGGGATATGGTGATCCGCGCTATCGAGATCGGGTGGTGGCGGCCGGAGAACGGCTGCTGGGTTCCCATTTCGTCCCCCTGACAGAGTATCTGCCGTATCCCGAGTATGTGGGGCTGGTCTCGTCGTGTGGGTATGTGCTGATGTATCACCTGAGACAGCAGGCGCTGGGCAATCTGTTTCTGGCGGCACTGTCAGGTGCCCGAATCTTCCTCGAGCGGAGGAACCCGCTCTGGGAGTGGCTGGAGCAGCGCGGTGTGGAGATTGGGGATGTTACGGCTCCCGACACCAGGCCGGCCACACCTCAGCAACGGAGTGCCAGCCGGGTGGCCATCATCACCCATTGGCAACGGGCGACCCAGAGACAGCGCACGGCCCGGCTGGTGGGGCGGATCCTGGGAGCAGAGCCGCAAAGTTGACCGTGACTGGGCGGCGATCACGCTCTCTGGGTGGGACTTGCCCGCCCCGTGGCCGGGAAAGGAGTGTCTGTCGTTCCTCCCCCGCGACCCGGAGGATCGTGATTGCAGTGGCCGGTGCGCTTCAGGGGAGGCGATTTCACTGCCACAGCTGCCGCAGTTTGGCCGATGCTCGTTCCCAGAAGGGGAAGAATCCGCGGTTCGCCAGCGAGAAAAACAAGAGATCGTGGTGGCGATCAGCGTACTGGAGCGAGATCCCCCGTGGGGCGAGGCTGGTCCGGAGCCCGGCGAGCGCGTTGGCGACAAATCCGGTGTGGGGCCGCCAGGTCCAAAGTTCCGCCACTCCAGCATCCCGACACCACGCGGCCAACTCGTCTGCCGAGCGCGTCTGGGTCACCGCGCCGAACCTGGCGTCTGCGTCAGCACAGGCCCCCGCGATCCAGTCGGTCACCAGAGCCGAGGGCACATGCTGCCGGTGGTCGGTCACGGCGTGGCGTACGGCCGGAACCCCGCACCAGGCAGCGGGCAGGGGGCCGCAGTCTTCATTGTGCAACAGCACCGCTTGCGGTCGGACCGTCTCGGCCAGTGGGCCGAGGGACGGCTGTTTCGCCGGCGTGCGGGAGAGACCATCGTCAGGCAGTGGTTTGGCCGATTCGTTGAGCTGGCCCGGCTTGGGAACCCAACGACCATCGGTGTATTTCGCGATGTTGTCGGCCCGGGCGACATAGTGTTTCCCCGCGGTCTGCAGGCCGGCCACCCAGCGCCACGAGAGGGTGTTGGCCGCGGGGTCCCCATCGAGCAGGTGATCGAGAAAGAATCGGGCCCCGAGTTCCCACGGCAACTTCAGGGTGAAGATCCAGATGCTGGCGAACCACATCCGCACGTGGTTGTGCAGATAGCCGGTCGAGATCAGTTCTTCACACCAGGCGTTCAGAAAGGGGAGGTCGGTCTGGCCGCGAAGAGCGCAGTCGAGGCGATCGCGGTCGGAGGCTGCGAGGGTCTGGTCGAGTGCCTGCAGTCTGTCGAGATAGGCGATCCAGACGCCGGGACGATTCGCCAACCAGCCCTTCCAATAGGTGCGCCAGACAACTTCCTGGGCGAATTTTTCGACCTTGGAGAAACTGCCAACCGCCCGGGCGAACTCGAGGACTTCGTCTTCGAGGATCAGCCGCCGGCGAATGTAGGGGGAAAGCCGCGTCGTCGTCGATTCACCGGTGTGATTGCGTGCGCTGGCGTACTGGCCGATGACGGTCGACAGCGTGTGCAGCCTTTGTAGTCCCTGTTCGCGGGAGGGAGTTCCTGATTCCGATCCACCAGTGTGTCCAGTCATCATCTTGGCTCGAAGTCGGGAGGGGTACCAAATCTGTTGGAAATGACCCGGAGGCCAGGCAGTCGACTCACGACCCGCGATTCGATCGGGACGCTCCGGATTGTAGTCCGTGGTCGGACGAGTCGCGTGCTTTCGGATCAAATACGCGAGTCAGTGAGGAATGGCCTGGCAGACAGGGCGGCAGTGACAAAGAAGACGTACTGCGGTACGCCATCGCTCCAGGTGAGCAGCCCTCATTGTGGTGTGTCATGCGGCGGCAACCTCCTCGCCGCCACACTGGATTCATAAGACTGGGTCATGAGACCTCGTCCGGGCCCCCAAACGACTCCGTGGGGAGGAGGGAAGGACATCCATGTCGTGGAGTGAACGTAACAGGAGTGGCCATTCCGGGGCGGATGAAAAGCATCCCCCGGGAAATCCGCCGACATGCGGATGCCAAGGCTTCGGAAGAGAGAGTGTTGATGAGCTGGCGGTTCCCGAGCGCGAGAATTCCAGGCCAGCTTGAGCTGGCGGCAGAGTTCGTCGTCCGACTCTGGACTGGCAGTGCTTCCGCGGGGTTGACCGGCGGCAACAGGCGGCATCTGTGGTAGGGATCGACTCCCCGCATCGTCCGCCGCGATGGATGTTCCCAATTGCCGCCGAAGGCGGTGCGGGGGCTGGCTCGCGGGGTGCTGGCCGCGTGGTGGGGGAGCGGGGCTGGGTGCGTTGTAAGGCGTTTTTGGATAACGAGTTGCGGCATGTTGCAGAGGAGGTGTGTCGCGTGCATTGCGTGGGCGAAAACGGCATGAAGCGTTGCGTTCGGTCGGGGGCCGTTGTATATAGAAACAGTGAAGTTTCGATGTGACTTCACGACGCAAGACCAGAGTGAATGGATTCGCACAGGATTGGTCGTTTGTGATCTCGGTGGAGCCGCTTTGCGAATGGTCCCGATTCTCTGCGTGACGGGCTCCAGCGGGGTGGGATGAGCCCGACCTCCTGTGGTGGATTCCGTCGACAGCGAATTGTGGAATTCCCGTCGTCACGGGATGTCTTCGCCGTGTCCGGGATCATCGTTTCAGTCCACGCCATGCGTGCACCACATGCGTGCGGTTACTGCGCTGTGCTCGATTTTCACTTTTCCAGGTTCTGCTGCTGTTGATTTCCATGACGACGACCCCCGCCGCGGCCCAGGTTGAGACTCCCGACTCCCAGCATCACGCACGAGTGGAGCAGCGAGCCGCGCATTGGTCGAAGTCGGCGGCGAAATACGACGAGATGTGGGAGCGGGGGGAGCCCAAGGTTTACGCCGAACTGGAAGCGGAACTGCTGCGCGACTTCACCGGCGCCCGACCGGGCATCCGCATGCTGGAATTGTGCAACGGCACCGGTCGCAATACGGTGCGGATGGCGGCCACCGGAGTGGAGTTGGTCGCAGTCGATAACGCCGAAGGGATGTTGGAGATTTCGAGCGGCAAAGTGGGCGAAATGAACCTGAAGAATGTCACGGTGAAGAAAGGGAATATCTTCGATCTGGACTTTCCCCCCGAGTCATTCGATGCCGTCATCGGCACCCGGTTCATGTACATGATGACCCAGGAGGAAAAGGGGGCGATCGTCGACCAGATCCGCAAGGTCCTGAAGCCGGGCGGGGTGGCGGCCATCCAGTTCAACGGTTGCCTGTGGGGGCTCAAGACCGAGATTGTCCGGCTGTTGACCGGTCAGAAATTCCGTCCGTTGAAGTCGTACTACCTGTGGCCCGGTCAGATCGACAGTATTTTCCGCGGGTTTGAAGTGACACGGGTGTACGGCGTCAAGTTGCCTCAACTCGCGCTGTTCGAGAAGGTGGTCGGGAAGACGATTGCCCGCGCGGTCAACAAGATTTGTCACGTGTTTCCCTTCAATTACTGCTGTTCGTACATCGTTGTGCGTGCGGTGAAACGCTAGGGGCCGCGGGCCAGGCGACAGGTGTGGACCCCGTGCTTCCGATCGCTGAGCGGCCTGTTGGTTTCGCGGTCAAATCTCTGGATCCAGTCCGTTTCCCAGCCATGACTGTGCGGGAGAAATCAGGCGGCGATGAGTGAGGAACCCGCATCCCTTGAAGACTCGCGAACGTCACCGGCCGTCAACGTGGTCGGTGAGGGAGGGATTGCATCGAGCGATCGCACCGAGGTGCGCCGGGCTCTGAGTGGTGATGGACGCCGGATTCTGGTGAAGCGCTATGTGCGCAGTCATCATCGTGAGAACGACTCGTTGGCTCGCGAGATCGCCACACGCGAAGTACGGCTGTTGCAGTTGATCGAGCAGTCGGAGGCCTTTGGTGGCGAGATCGCCGCGATGCGTTTGGTCGAACACGATTGCGAGCGGGGCTGGTTGAGCTTTGAAGAATCACCGGGACAGCCGCTGTTGAAGTCGCTCGCCTCGTTTCGTGGCGTTTCACCCGACAGGATCGCCGGGGGCTTGAAGGCTTCGGGGCGTTGGCTGCAGGCCTTGCAGAATGTCCCATTTGACCAGCGCGATATCTCGCCCCTCGACCCGGCCCATGATCCGCTGGATTTACAGGAATATTGTGAAATCCGCTGGCAGTGGATCACGACGTGGTCATCGCGATTCCGGAACAGTGATCTTCCCCGGCGATTTCTCGACCGGTTGTCGAACCTGGTCGCGATCTGGCGTCCCCAGCCGGTGGTGTGGGCCCATGGCGACTACTGCCCGGCCAACGTCCTCTGGGACGGATCGACACTGACGGCGATCGATTACGAAAACGCCCGCCCGAGGTCTCCCTGGATTGACGCGACCTACTTCCTGGTCACCTTGCAGTCGATGGCGATCAATTCCCCCTGGAAGCGGTTTCCCGTTGACGAATGGCGACGCCACTTTCTGGAGGGGTTGGGGTTCGCCGAGCTCCCGAACACTCCGGAGACACGGCTGTGCATGCTGAAGCACCTGCTGTGCAAACTGGGTTCCTCCTGTCGTCCCCGCAACCGGGCACTGCCCGATCGACTGTGGAGGCACTATTTCCGCGAGCGGGTCATTGGCTGGATTGAAGCCGAGCTGGCCCGCCCCCTCGAGGGAATCCAGAACGACGATGCTGTTGGTTAACCCCTGTGGACCCGCACCTATCCGTGGCGGGACCGACTCTGTCTGACCGCTCCGGGAAACCCGCATCAGGGGGCTTGGTTCTCCGCCGTCCACAGTTCCGGCAGTGAATTTCCCGGTACCTGGGTCGGGAGCCCATCCGGCTGGGATCCCCGGGCAATTCCGCAGTCTCGAGATTGTCGCTCTGGTAGGACAGTTGCCACTGGGCGATGAGGGATTGCGGTTGCAGGCCGTGCGGCAATTCAGAAAGATCACGCGAACCCGTGCTCCTGACTTTGCGTTCATCCGCCGGTCAGTCGCACCCATCTGACGCCCCCTCGTTCTCTGGAGTTCGACGCGTGCTGAAACGACTGCCGTCCCTGATTCTGGTGGCGATCCTCGTGGTCAATCCGTTGTGCGCCCCGTTGTCTGCCTGTTCGCGGGCCACCTGGCTTGGAAAGGATGGCAGCGTCATCACGGGACGTTCAATGGATTGGCCGTACGATTTCAATACCCATTTCTATGTGGTGCCCCGGGCCATCCGAATCGAGGGGATCCGGGGAGGGCTGACCTGGGAGAGTCGCCATGGGGCGGTGGTGGCTGCGGGAGCCATGACGCCCGGCGGAGAAATCGACGGGGTGTTCGACGGGTTGAATGAACGTGGCCTGGGGGCGAACCTTCTGTACTTGGCGGAGGCCGACTTTGGCCCCGCTCCCACCACTCCCAAGCCCCGCATCTCGATGGGGGCCTGGGTCACGTATGTGCTGACGAACTTCGCCACGGTGAAGGAGGTGGTTCAGGCTTTTCAGGCCGATCCCCTCTATATCGTCCCCTCCACGTTTGGCCCCGGTGGGGCGGGACATCCCACGGTGCATCTGTCGGTGACCGATGCCAGCGGTGATTCCGCGATCATCGAATACCTCGCCGGCAAGCCGGTCATCCACCACAATCGCGCCAATCAGGTGATGACCAACAGCCCTGTGTTCGAACAACAGCAGGCACTCAACCGCTATTGGGAACGCATGGATGGAGCCAGGACTCTGCCTGGTTCTCATCAGAGTGAAGACCGCTTCGTGCGCGCGACCTATTATCTCAAGCGGTTGGGAGATGCCGAGACCGATCCCCGCCGGCAGATCGCGGGGGTCATGAGTGTCATGCGCAATGTTTCGGTTCCCTGGGGAGCTCCCGATCCGCAGCATCCCAACATTGCTCCCACCTACTGGCGGACTGTGCTCGATCATGGACGCCGGATGTATTACTTCGAAAGTGCCCTGAGTCCGTATGTGGTGGCGGTTGATCTCAAGAAGATTGACTTCACGGCCAACAAAGGACTGCGGCGCGTGGCTTTGGAGGGAGAGGGAGCTTATCAGCGGGCGGGAGACATCACCGACGCGTTTGAGGCCGCACCGCCGATTTCGTACATCGCTCCGTAGCCGTTCGCGCCAGGGGCGGGGGAATGGCCAGGTGGACCGCCGGGACACGTGGAATGCTCCGATCGCGCGCTTGGCTGGTTGGGAAAACGGCTGTGCCATGGAGGTGCCTGCGTTCGCGACGACCACCGATTCGCAAACTCGGCGGGCCGTTTTCCGGCGACTTGGCTCTGCCTGATCAGCACTACGGGAGGGGGCTTCCGGTTTCGGCCACTCCTCCGGAACCATTCAGCGTCCCCTCGCTGTATCGTCAGGAAGTGCGTGAAGTTCCCACGCGGCCGTTGGTCAGGAGCGTCCAGACGCTGCGGACCATGACCAGGGGGTCGCTGGTTCCACGGTAGAGAGGCGTCTCCGGCAAACTCAGGTTCAGAAGTCGGTAGACGGCCCGCTGGGCTGTGCGCACGGAGTATTCGACCGTGAAGACCGTGTCGTCGGGAAGATCGCAGAATTGCCCGAGGAAGGCGAAATTGGCCGCCCCCTCGGGGATGACCGCCGGCCGGTCCCCCGGCACGCGGGGCTGGAACTGGCTTGTGATGTAGGGCATCAGGCAGGGGAGGCAGATGGCCTGGTCGAAGAATCGTGCGGCGTGGTCCGGGATGCGCAGATGGTGGGCCAGTTCGGCCATGATCTCGGCGCCTGTGCACTCGCGCATCGGCTTGCGGATAAGGTCTCCGGGACGATTTGAAAACAGGCCATAGCCCCAGAATACCTGCACTTCGGCGGGCTGATCGAGAAAGTGGGGTTGGTGAGCCAGAACCACAGACAGGCACCAGCCCGAATCCTGGAACGTCACCAGCCCGCCCGTGCCGGCAACGTTTCCCGTAAAGCGTTCCATGAACTGGAAGAACCCGGGGTTCCTCAGCGTGACGGTGAATGACACCCAGTTGGTCTGGTCTGGCTGGGAACAAAAGCGCTCGGGGCGGCCAAACCGGGGGGACTCCGCGGCAATCTGCCGCCAGAGTGTCCAGGCCGAGTGCGTGGAGTGTCTCGGCTGGGGAGCCGCCTGAGGACTGCCGACGCTGGAGTCTTCCGTCATTGATCCCAGGGTGATCAACACACGGTCATGCGGACGGATGTCGAGACGCGACTCGGTTCGGGAATGAAGACAGTGCAGGCGGGTGATGGTCGAGGCGCCTGCGTGATGGATGAAGTCGACGCGAGCGACGTGGGAGTCGGTCTGGAAATGGACCCCGTGCGTCGTCAGCCAGCGGGTCAGTGGGAGGATCAGCGCGTCGTACTGGTTCCACACCGTTCGCAGAATTCCCTCCAGGCGGTTGAAACCGGGCAGCAGGTGGATGAACCGCCGCATGTAGCGGCGGAACTCGGCCAGGCTGTGCCAGGTCTGAAAGGCGAACATCGTGGACCACATGCACCAGAACGCGCTCTGGAAGAATGACGGTGAGAAGTACTCGTCGATCCGCAGGCCGGCGAGTGAAGTTTCGGCCCGCGCCGAAAGAGCCATGAGGTTCCAGCGATCACGCAGCGAAAGGCCGAACTCCGGCGCTTCCCGGCGGATTCCCGCACGGACCAGACGGCAACGGGATGAGGTGACGACCTGTCGGTTGAACCGGAGGATTTGCTCGGTCACGCTCTGCTGGGGATCCTGCAAGGTCGGAATCGACCGGAACAGGTCGAAGGTGCAGGCGAAATGCGCCTCGAACATCCGTCCTCCCCGAATCAGATAACCCGAGTCGGGCAACCCACCGCCATCGAGGCTGCCGCCGACTCGATCCATTTGCTCGCAGACATGGATGCGCGAGCCGGGAATGCCTCCCTCCCGAATCAGCAGGGCGGCCGCTGCCAGGGACGCGATTCCCCCGCCAATCAGATAGTACTGAGAGTCTGCGGACAATGCGTCGGGAGGGAGCGACATGTGGGAGCGAGGTAAGAAGACGTCGTGCAAGGGGGCGGGGAGGGGGGTAGCGCGTCACGAGCCGGAAGGAAAGCCTTCCGCTCACCGTCCGTTGGGCAAGTGTTGATTGGGCAGCCAGCTTCTGACTTCGGACGACAAGACTCCGTTCACTGGAGTGTAAGTCTGTCTGAAGGCGAAGACGATCCGGGAAAACCCGGTTTCCTCCGCAGCCCGGCACACCCGTCCGGGCGATAACCACCTGAAAATGGCAAGTGAAGAACCATGGGCTGATCGGTATCTGGCAGGGGCCCGACGGCACTGGGATTGGGAGTCGAAGCCCGCGGATGACGGCCGGGATTCGCCCGGTCCAGAAGCAACGCGTCTCCAGACAGGACAGCGATATCCCACACCAATTCGGGGTCAGACTGTTGGGTTCGTTCTGGACAACGGAAGGTGACTGGCAGAGGCAAGAGCATCTTGGCCGGTGGAAACAACATGCCGCACCGTCGGATGTTGGTGGTGTACAGCACGCGACAAAATGGCCAGCCGGAATCCTCTGGCCTGGTGGTGTGGTGGTCCGGCAAGGGCTTCAAAACCCGATGTGTCTCATCCAGAACCAGAAGGAGAAAAAACGGAGAGCGCTGTGCCGGTCGGGCTTCACCGACATGGAGGCACTCGTGTCGGACCTGTGGGCCAGGGATCACCACGAGGCGATCCGAGTCGATCGCCAGGGGGAATGGCAGGACCGGCAGAGGGCCAAGGCGATCCATCCCACGGAACGGCTCGGTGAGCCGTCTTGTCTGGCTGGAGGGTGATCCCCTGGGCCGTCGGATGACAGGGGCTGGGGAACGGGGTATCGGGGGCCCAGCCGCCGAAACAGATGGCTGACCACCTCTGGCCGGGGCATAGGTCGCCGGAGGGCGCTTGGGGACAGTCGCGACATCAGCGCCGCTGGCGAGTGACAACTATGGAACCAGCAATCCATCAATGGGCCGACGGGCAACCGATGAGTGACCAGGATGTCCGAAGTCGGGCTGGGAGCGAGTGGAGGAATCGGGGACGCGACCTCCGAACTCAACCGGGCATCGAGGGGCGGCAACACGGCGCACTCAGTTGGGCAGAGGTCCGGGGAGCGAGAAGTCAGGGACGACTGAGATTCCCGAAGGCGATACATGTGAACACATTCGTGGAGTGAGACGATGCTTTTCTCGGCAATGAACCGCATGAAGGGTTCAGGTGTATGATGAATGGGTGCGTGCAATCACTGTTTGCGATGTTTTTGAAGACATTGGAGATGGTGATTGCATCAGTGGTTCGTCTGGTTTTTGTCCTGTTTTCGGATGCGTCTGGAGACTCCAATCGGAGCGTGGAGTTTCAGGGGTTGTCCTTTTGATGCAAGTGACTTGGCTCTATGGGGTTGTGCTGTAGGCCACGGGTGGCCCCAAGCGAACAAAGTCGATCATCAGCAGGGTGACCGAATCAGGAGGCTGGCTCTTTCAGGAGGCCAAAATGGGGATGGCTGCGAGGGACTGTCGGTCAATTCAGCAGCAAGGCAGATTGATAAGCCAAGTTGGATGCGTGTCGCGCCGGCAGTCGAAACGAAAATTTGGTATTTTCGGAAAACGCCACTTGGAAGGGTTGAATCGTGTCTCCAAAATTGTAAGTCTCATGACGTTTAGATTCACGCAGAGATCTCATGACGGGACTCTCTGCCCCCTGCATGGCGCAGGCAAAACTCTCGCAACGCGTTTTGGGCTTGGCGTTCATTCCAGTCGGTACGTTCCCTTCACTCCTGAGCTTCTCTCCTGAGACACGAGGAAACCTCCATGAAGTTTCAATCCTGGGCCAATTTGGTTGGGCGTTTGTTTTTCCGGGCGCGGGTGAAGTCATCGCTGCGGCGGCGGCAGGTGCTGCGGACCCGGCGGATGTCGCGGTCTCAGGTGGCCGAGGCGCTCGAGTCGCGGGCTTTGCTCGCCGTCACGGCGAACGTGGTCGGCAATACGCTGCAGGTCAAGCTGGATGCCGCGAATGACCAGGCATGGATTTCTTACTCCGCCGGCACGCCGACGAGCTCCACCACTCTGAGGGTGGGAACGAGCGGTACCACCGCGGGCTTGACGAATGTGGCCGTCATCGGTGGATCCAGCAACGTCAATCGCATTGAAGTGCTCGACTTCAGCAACAGCGGGGCGGGTGGGGCGTCGAACCAGCGGGTGTATTTCGCGGGCAGTTACCCGATCACCGGGACGGGCACGGCCAATCAGGGGCTGACTGGCGGAGTCTCCGTCACCGGGATTGAAACGGTCGACGTGAACCGGTTGATCCGCGGAGGGGGCTCGAACACGGCACCGACTCCGGCGACCGTGACCGGCAATGCCGGGATTGTGAATCTGGCCTACACCTCGACCAGCGTGGCGACCGCCACCCGGCTGCAACAGGCGATTGACTTCGCGGCAGCGGATGCCACCGTCAATCTGCCCAATGGTCAATTCAACCAGTCGGTGACCATCGACAAGAAGGTGATTTTCAACGGTGTCGGCAGTTCGGTGCCCACCAGCACCTCCGGGTCACGCATCAACGTCGCCAGCGGGACGGCCGTCACTCTGGGCCCCAATGCGGACGGCACCCGGCTGCAGGAGCTGCGTATTTCCGGCAGCGTGGTCAACAATACGGTGGGCGTGGCGCTGCAGTCCGGAGCGCAGGTGGACAACGTCACGTTGGTGAACTCAGCTCTGGTGTCTCACGGCACGGGGTTGCTGATTCCGGCGACCGCCGGAGCGGCAAATTTGTCGGTCCCGCAAAACCAGTTCACCAACAATGACCGTGCGATTGCCGCTTTCGCCGACACGTCCATTTCGACCAATGAGACCGGTCTGACCGGGGCCAGCCTGTCGTCAAACACCTTCACCAACAACGCCCGCGGGCTGCTGTTTGAAAAACTCAGTGCCTCGTCGATCGTGAACAGCACATTGACGGGGAATGGGTCGGATTTCACTTCTGCGTATGGTCTGAATCTGGATCTGAAATATGGGACCTATGCTGCCAACACGATTGCGGGTAATACCTTCCTGAACAACGGCACGGGAGACATCGAGGGGGCCGCCGTGCGCTTGGCGACCACCTCAGCCACGCTGGCCGGTCTGACCTTCGCCTCGAATACCATCAATTCGGATGCCAACACCGCCTTCTGGGGCCTGGTCACCGAGGGAACACTGCCCGACATCACTCTCGGCGGGAATACGTTTGCCGCCCAGTTGCAGGGCTATGTGCTCAATCGGGGGACCGGAGTGATCAGCGCTCTGGGGGCGACCATGGGAGGCGTCTTTGTTCCCGGAAGCGCTACGAACACCCAGCTCTTCGCCATTGCCGACAAGATTGTCGACGCGATTGATGTGGAAGGCTACGGCTCGGTCGTGTTGAAGACTGGGGAGCAGTTCGTCACTCCCAACAGCTTCTACGTCGACGGCGGGACCGAGACGGCCAAGGTGCAGCGGGCGGTGGATGTCGCCAGCAACGGCAACAAGATCAACGTGCAGAGTGGTGCCTATGACGACGGCACCGTGTCAGTGAATCCCGACAATCTCACGGTGGACGTCGAGGCGGGCGTCTCGGGCTTCAGCCTGCAACTGGCCGCCGCCAACACCATTACACTGGCCGGTGCGGGTGACCTCGACGTGGTGGGGAACGCCAATGCCAACACCATCACCGGCAATGCCGGCAACAACGTGGTGACTCCCGGCGGCGGGGCCGACACGGTCAACCTGGGGGGAGGGGACGATACGCTCGTCTGGGGCAGTCTGGCTGACGCCACGGGGGACACGGTGGATGGGGGGGCGGGATCGAACACGATCCTGTTCGCCAGTGCGACCGGCGGGGAAACCCTGGTGCTCGGCGCGAACGTGACCAATTTCGGGATCGCGAAGACCGCTGATGCCACCGGCAGCACCACGGGGACAGCGAATCTGGGGCTGGATGCCTCGGCCCAGACCGGAGCCATGAGCCTGGAAGGCAACGACGGTGCGAACACTCTGAAGGGGGGGAGCGGCAATGACACCATCACGGGGAACGCGGGGGATGACGTACTGACCGGCGGCCTGGGGGATGACAGCCTGGTTGGGGGGACCGGGACGGACACGGCGGTGTTCAGCGCGAACTTCTCGATCAGTGCGATTTCGATCTCGGGGAGTTCCGTGATTGTGACGGGAGCCGACGGGACCGACATGCTGACGGGCATTGAGAAGCTGCAGTTCGCCGACAAGACGGTGATCCTGGTCGGTTTCCCGGGAACCATTTCGTCGATTCAGGCGGGGATTACCGCGGCGAGCGCCGGGAACGTGGTGCTGGTGGCGCCCGGGACGTACACCGAGAACGTGTCGGTCAACAAGGCTGTGGATGTGCTGGGGCCGTTTTCCGGGACAGCGGGGAGTGCCGCTGGGCGTTCGGCCGCGGCGGGGACCGGAGAGGCGACGATTCTGGGACGGTTTACTGTCAGTTCGTCGGGAAGTGTGACGATCGCCGGCCTGCGGTTCGTGAACAACCTGTCGACGGGCGTGACTCTGGAGGCCAATCCCTCTCTGCGACGCATGTCGACCAGTGGTGGGGGCACGCATGCTTACAACAACAACATTTTCTACAGCACGGTCGATGGGGGAAAACCGTCGTCGTCAAGCGGGTTGGAGTCCTGGGCGATCGGGTTTGAAACGCTCGGTTCCGGTGCGACGACCATCAGCGGCAACTTGCTGACAGGTGATCCGACAGGTGCTGACAAGTACAACACGGCGCGTTGGCACCGGGGGGTCTACTGGAATGGTGGGGGCACCAGCAGCATCAGCCTGACGAACAACGTGTTCGAATATTGCCGCACCGCGATCAATGTCGATGCTCAGGGAACATCGACATACACGATTACCAACAACTCGATGAGCACTTGCGGCACGGCCATCACCGCCGCCATCAACAACGCTGTTTTGTCACTGCCGAACATTACGGGAACGAAGTTGTCGAATGTGGATTCCGACTTCAATCTTTCGAACATCTCGACCGCGCTGACGTTCAATCCGGGATCGGCCATCTCGGCGAGTACTGCTCCGACCGAAGTGATTGCCACTCTGGGGGGGTCGGCCGCCGACACGTTGACCGCGACGTCGACCAACCCGGATTACATCGCGGGGAATGCCGGCAACGACAGTGTCTCGGGCGTTGGTGGTGGGGACACGGTGGTTG
>JBKDUK010000094.1:0-6795 GCA_046339535.1 Planctomycetaceae bacterium
ATCTGCTGCGGGAGTACTTCGGCAAGCACGGTTATCGGGTCCTGGTTCTGTCGGATCTCTCGCGCGGGCTCGCCCGGCTGCACAATCAGCCGCCGGATTGCCTCGTCATCATGGGAGATGCTTTCGGCGAAGAAGAGGTCACTGCGAGGATCATTGCGGGGAGCATTTGTGCCGCGTTCCAGTGATGCATACTCAAGAGCACGCTGGTTTTCTTCGGAGCCCTGCTGGGTGGGTGATTCGGCGCCCGCCAGTCCAAAATCCACCAGTTTTGCCACCCCCGTACTGCTCATCAGGACTTTGGTCATCTTCAGATCGCGGTGCGTCGCCCCTTTGGTCAAGGCGTATTCCAAACCTTCGGCAATGTCGAGCACGCACTTCACCGCATCGAGGGGGGACAGCTTCCTGCGAATCTGGATGAAGTCGCGCAGGTTTCCCCCCTCGACGAACTCCATCGCGATGTAGTGGGTCCCGTGGTCTTCGGCGACGTCGTAGATGGGCACGATGTTTTCGTGCCGCAAGGCCCGCCCCAATTCGGCTTCACGCCGGAACTCGGTCACCGCTTCACGATTCGAATTGTATCGCTGCCTCAGCACTTTCAGCCCAACCATCTTGCCGGACCGGGTGTCACAGGCCCGATAGACCCGGGCAAAACTCCCCGAGGCGTTCTGGTACAACAGCCGGAACGGTCCCAGCACAAGGTCCTGCAGTTCTCCCTTGCGGATCTTCTGGCACTGCAGCGAGGTCAGAACCCCCTTCGTTTCCAGCCACGAGACCACCGCCTCGGGATCCCGCGCACGCTGCCCCAATTCAAGCAGGCATTGATCCATCGTCCCCTGGGGGACGAGTTGGTGCCGCACCAACTGCCGACTCAGATCGTCGATGGGTGAAGGTGGCATTGCACAGGAAACCGGCACACGCCTGGGCCGGGGGGAAATCGGTGGGATGGGGTGGAATGACAGGTCCGGACATTCTAATGCGATTGCCGGGGGGGGCGAAACACTCCCCGTCATCAATTGAGGCGGCCAGTGGGCCGACGGCGGGCCGGTTCGCCGGGGCCGGTCGACGATGTCGCGCCAACCGGCACAAACGGCCCCCCTGCTTGACGCCCGAAAACCAGCCCTCCTACGATCTCCAATCCTTTCTTCAGGTGCTTCAACGTGCAGATTTTCGTCAACGGCCAACCTCGCAGTGTTCCCGAGGGACAGACCGTCGCCGCTCTGTTGGCTGAACTCAAGCTCGAACCGCGGTACCTCGCGGTCGAACGCAATCGCGTGCTTGTTCCGCGACGCCAGCACGCCAACTGCATCCTCGAAGAGGGGGACCAACTCGAAATTGTCACGCTCGTGGGAGGAGGCTGAATGTCGGTGGCTGTCCAAGATTCCCTGGAGGCCCCCCTCGTGGTGGGGACCCACCGGTTTGCTTCCCGTCTGATTTTGGGGACCGGCAAGTACACCACCTACGACCTGATGCGCGACTGCCTCGATCTCTCGGGGTCCGAGGTGATCACGGTGGCGGTGCGCCGGGAACGTCTGATCGATTCCCAGGGTCGGAACATCCTCGATTTCATCGATCTTTCGCGCTACACCATTCTGCCCAACACGGCCGGTTGTTTCTCGGCCGAAGACGCCGTCCGGGTCGCACGCCTCGGCCGTGAAATTCTCGAAGGGCTGGAGAATCCGGGGGCCGACTGGGTCAAACTGGAAGTACTGGGAGACAAGAAGACGCTGCTGCCCGATCCCGTCGCCACCGTCGAGGCGACCCGCGAACTGGTGAAGGATGGCTTCCAGGTGTTGGTCTACACGACCGACGATCCGATCACCGCCCGTCGCCTGAAGGAAGCGGGGGCGGTCTCGGTCATGCCTGCGGGGAGCCCGATTGGCAGCGGTCAGGGAATTCTCAACCCCAACAACATCCGGATCTGCCTCGAATACCTGAAGGAGAACGATCCCACCTACCCCGTCATCGTGGATGCCGGCGTGGGAACCGCCAGCGATGTCGCCTTCGCCATGGAACTGGGCTGTGATGCGGTCTTGTTGAACACCGCCGTCGCCAGTGCGGCGGATCCCAAGTCGATGGCCATCGCCATGAAACTGGGGGTTCAGGCGGGTTACCTCGCGGCCCGCTCGGGGCGCATTCCCCGCAAGCTGTACGCGACCGCGTCGAGCCCCGAGACCGGCACCATCGCCCCCCTGCCCCGCTGACAATTCCGCGGCAGAGCTCGAGAGGCAAGCAACCGGCTCCGTCATCCGGAGGCATCGTTTGAAATCCCGCGGTTTTTGGTCCGAGCCAGACGAGTCGGATCTGGCTGGCCTCCGCGCGCTCCAATCCAGACTCTGAATCAAACCATCCCCATGCCAGCTTCCTCCCGTCTGTTCGGTTTGTTGATTCTCGTGCTGGCGGTGGAAGCGGCGTGCATGCGGCCGTCGGCCGCGTGGGGGCAGCGTCCCCCGGAACCCCGGGTCTACAACACCCAACTCGAACCCCGCTGGGCCCCCGATGGCCAGCGATTCTGGTATCGCCGCGAACGCCCTGGACGACCCGCCGAGTTCATCCTCGTCGACGCCGTCGCGGGTCCTTCCGGTCCCGCGTTTGATCCCGCCGTCGTCGCCGCCCAACTGCGGGAACTGACCGGTGAACCCGTCGAGCCCACTCAACTTCCCATCGAAGGGCTCGACTTCGTCGCCGATTCCCCCGATCTGCTGCTCCGCGGCCTCAAGCAGTCCTGGAGGCTGAATCGTTCCGCCAACACGCTGACCGCGGCCCCGCCGGTTCCTCCCGAATCGCTCCCCACCGATTTGCCTCTGCGGGCCTCACGGCGGACCGGGCCCGAGACCGAGATCGTCTTCCGGAACGCCACCAGCCACCCCATCGAGATCTTCTGGCTTGAGCCGGGGGGGAACCGCAAGTCGTACGGCACTCTCGAACCCGGGGCCGAACGCCCGCAGCACACCTTCGCCGGTCATCGCTGGCTCGCGACAGGTCCCGAGGGCCAGCCACTGGCGGTCGTTCAGGCGATCGAACGCCGCGGGCTGGCGATTGTGGATGGCAGCAAATTACCCCGTGAGACGGGCCGGCCCGATCGGGGCAATCCTCCCCGGGCGACTCCTTCGCCCGATGGCCTCTGGGAGGCATTCGTCCGGAATCACAACCTGTGCCTGAGGGAACGGGAGACTGGACGCGAGATTCCGCTGAGCGACGACGGGTCGGCCGAGGCGAGTTACCACCGCGACGCCATCCGCGCGCGGGCGGTCGAGATGAACTACGACCTGCCGGATTGGCCCGAGACGTTGGCCGAGGTCGAATGGGCTCCCGACAGCCGGCACCTGCTGGCAGTGAGGACCACCACAGTCGCCGAACCCAGGGTCACACTGATCGAGTCTTCCCCAAAAGAGGGGGGCCGGCCGGTGCTGCATACCTATCCCTACCTCAAGCCGGGCGATCCGCTGCCCCGGCGCGAATTGCGGCTGTTTGAGATTTCTACCCCCCAGGCGATCCCCATCGACCACACCCTGCTCGACAATCCCTGGAACATCGACGACCTGCGATGGAGCAAGACCGGGGTCCGGGTGTGGTGCGTCTACAACCAGCGCGGGCATCAGACCCTGCGGGTGCTGGCGATCGACGCGACCTCGGGAAAGGTCACTCCCCTGGTGACCGAGACCAGTTCGACCTTCGTCGATTACTCGGGCAAATTCTTCCTGCGACTGTTGGAGGAGACCGGCGACCTGCTGTGGATGTCGGAACGGGATGGCTGGAACCATCTCTACCGGTTCGACCTGGCAACGGGCGAACTGCGCAACCAGGTAACCCGCGGCGAGTGGGTCGTTCGTGATGTCGAACGGGTGGATGTCGAGAACCGGCAGATCTGGTTCCGGGCCGGGGGAAACCGGGAGGGACAGGATCCCTACCATGTTCATTTCGGCCGGGTGAATTTCGACGGCACGGGACTGATCTGGCTGACCGAGGGGGACGGCACGCACCAGGTGCAGTGGTCCCCCGACCGGCGATTCTTTGTCGACACCTGGTCGCGGGTCGACCTGCCGCCGGTGCATGAACTGCGGCGTGGAACCGACGGCACGCTGGTGCTGCGTCTGGAAGCGGCTGACGCCGGTGAGTTCCTTGCGGCGGGACGGCGATTTCCGACGCGGTTTGTCGCTTCGGGGCGGGATGGGCAGACCCCCATCCATGGCATCATCCACTGGCCACGTGCATTCGAGCCAGGCCAGAAGTACCCGGTGGTGGAAAACATCTACGCCGGTCCCCACGCGGCCCACGTACCCAAGGCCTTCACCCCTTATTGGGGGAATCAGGACCTGACCGAACGGGGCATCATCGTGGTGCAGATCGACGGAATGGGGACGAGTCACCGCTCGAAGGCATTTCACGATGTCTGTTGGAAGAACCTGGCCGATGCGGGATTTCCCGACCGCATTGCGTGGCTGAAAGCGGCCTCTGGGCAGCACCCCGAACTCGACCTGGCGCGGGTGGGCATCTACGGCGGCTCAGCCGGGGGCCAGAATGCCCTGGGGGCGCTGTTGTGGCACGGCGATTTCTACCGGGTGGCGGTGGCCGACTGCGGCTGCCACGACAACCGGGTCGACAAGATCTGGTGGAACGAGCAATGGATGGGTCACCCGCTGGGTCCTCACTATGCCGAACAGTCGAACGTCACCCAGGCACACCGGCTGAAGGGCAAGCTGCTGCTGGTGGTGGGTGAGCTCGACCGGAATGTCGACCCCGCCTCGACGCTGCAGGTGGTCGATGCCCTCGTGAAAGCCGATCGCGACTTCGATCTGCTGTTGATCCCGGGTGCCGGGCACGGAGCTGCGGAATCGAATTACGGGCGGCGGCGCCGGGCCGAGTTTTTGGCGAGGCACCTGCGGGCCGGTGGGGAGTAAACCTCGACCCTGCCGAGCAATCCTCGCAGGGATCGACGCTGCTGATCCATCCCGGGGAGACGCGATCAACCCGAGAGGGGATTTCAATCTGGAGCCAAATCAGTCACCCGACGCAGCCAGCCACTTGCTCGACCAGCTGCCGAAGTCGCCCGGGGTTACTCAGAGAGAGAACACAGAGCCGTCGAGCGAAGGCGTGCCCGCAGATTCAGCCCAGCAATTCGACGTGTGTGAATTCATCCATGGCGACCGTCGTCTCCTCGCCCACGCCGCCGTCTTTCTTCAGCAGGATGAGATCGGTGAACGCGCGGTCGTCGAAATTCCGCTTCACGTGCAGGCCGTTGCGGCGGCGCTCGGTCCGCTCGACGGTCCCGATCACCTCGGTCTGCCAGATCTTCAGCCCCACCTTGACCCGCTGGGTGATCTTCACCCGCTGACCAGGCTTCAGATCTTCAAACCGAATCAGAGTTCCCGACGCCATGCGCACTCATCCCGCCAACAGAGTTCTGTAAGCAACCGTCCACCTTCCGGGGCCCGGCTCTCAGGAAACAGTTTTAATCCGCCCCGCCCCGTGGGGTCAAACCGGCACGGCTGGCCCTTCCGATGCGTGCCTGACCAACCAGCGGACGGTCACGCATTCGCCGCATTGACGAACGCACAGGCCGCGGCCATCGTCGAAGCACACTGAATGCACTCCAGCATCGCTTCGTCAGAAACCCCCAGGTGCCGGGCCTTCTCAACATGGCCGGAGGTGCACGGTTTGCAGCCGTTGATGTCGCTGACCGCGATGTTGATCAATTCGACCAGCCTGGCATCGAGCGAGGTCCCGGCGAAGGTATGGGCCCGCAATCCAACCGACATCCCGCTGAACAGTTCACTGCCCGACAGTTCGCGAAACTTGAAGAATACGTTGTACATCTGGCAGGAGGCCGCGACCGCCAGAGATTCGGACACCTGCGTTTCGGGCAACCCCACTTGCCGGGCCCGGGCCGTCAACACGTCGAGCCACTCGCCGCATCGCAGGGTTCCCGCAACGGCAATCGCCACCAGGGTCTTGGACGGAATATCGAGAGTTCCCTCGGACCACAAGAATTTCTTGAAATTCATGTAGGTATCCTGCAGAAACGCGGGGACATTCCCGTAACGCAGGAACGGCCCCGGGATGGGCTGCCCCTCAAACATCTCGCGGAGGCGTTCGTACGTTTGAGCCACTTTGTCGGTGGCGGCACTCTCAGCAATCGGCGGAAGTCGGGACATCGTCGGTTTTGACTGACCAGAAGCGAGGGAGACAACAACAGACAAGACAGGCCCTCGCAGTCCCACCAGGGGACCACGAGGGCCTGATTTTGTTCACACGGTAGACAACGCCTAGTTCAGGGTCTTGTCGCCCGGCTTCCAGTTGCAGGGGCAGAGCTTGTCGGTCTGCAGCGCGTCGAGCACCCGCAGGATTTCCGAGACGTTGCGGCCAACACTCAGGTCATGCACGGCCGAGTACCGCAGCACACCATTGGGGTCAATCAGGAAGATCCCGCGGAAGGCAATCCCCTTGCCTTCATCGAGAACGCCGTAGTCGGCCGAGAGCTTGCCCGTCATGTCAGCGAGCATCAGGTGCTTGAGACCCTTGAGGTCGGCATGACTGTCGCACCAGCCCTTGTTCGAGAAAACGCTGTCGGTGCTGGCGGTCAGCAGCGTACAGTTGCGGTCTTCAAAATCTCCCACCGCCTTGTTGAACGCCACGATTTCGGTCGGGCAGACGAAGGTGAAGTCGAGCGGATAGAAATAGAGGCAGACCCACTTGCCGTGCAGGTCCGAGAGCTTCACGGTGGTGAACTGGCCGTCGGTACCGTCCTTCGTGCGATCGTACGCCTGGACTTCGAAATGAGGGGCCTGCTTGCCAACC
>JBKDUK010000095.1:0-18289 GCA_046339535.1 Planctomycetaceae bacterium
CTCGCGGGGAGTGTAGTTGCGGGCGATGATCGGCTCACCCCGCCGGTAACGCTCAAGATCATTTTTCAATTCGATGGCCGAACGATAGCGCTCGGCCGGCAGCGGCCGAAGACACTTGGCCACGATCGTGGCGAGATCGACGGGAACATCCGACCGCAACGCACCCAGCCCGGGAACCTCGTCCCACGCGACATGGGCGAGAATCGCCATGGGATGATCTCCCTCATGGGGAGGCCGCCCCGTCAACGCGGCGAAGATCACGGCACCAATCCCATAAATGTCGCACGCCGGCCCCACACTCCCCAACCCCAAACGCAGTCCCGTCTGCTCGGGTGCCATGAACGCCGGGGTTCCCACCGCCAGCCCCTCCAGCGTGGTGCGGGTCAAAGACTGTTCGGTCTGCGCCAACCCAAAGTCGGTGATCTTCGCGATGAGGGGAGCGCGGCCCGAGACCAGGCCGTCCTCTGCGACCGGGGGACCAGCCAGCATCACATTCGCTGGTTTCAGATCGCGGTGCACCAACCCCAGCGCGTGGACGGCCGCCACAGCATCGGCCATTTGCATCGCCAGGGTGGTGGCGTCGGCGATCGACAGGGGCCCCGACTGCAGCCGGTCCTGAAGCGAACCGCCACCAACCCATTCCATCACGAGGAACGGCGGGGTCTGCGACAGGTGCGCTTCATAAACCGCCACAACATGCGGATGATTCAGACTCGCGAGGGCCTGGGACTCGCGCTGTGCCTGGATGATTGGCCGGGACGTCGTCTCGATCGAGAGCACTTTCAGCGCGACCCACCGCCCCAACGACGCCTGACGAGCCCGGTAGACGGTTCCCGAACCTCCGCGTCCCACAAAGCTCACATCCAGAAACCCGGCCAGATCCTCGGGGGGCGCGGGGGGCGCCGTGGAACCCATTCGGGACACCAACGGGCTGGGAAAAGGGGAGACGCCAGCGATCTGGTCCAACACCCCCAGGGTGCGGGGGTTGGGTGCGGTCTCCCCGGCAGTCAGGATGGTCCGATCGGTAGGAATGGGACCCGCCAGGTTCAGCAGCCGCTGATTGCACGCCGGGCACCGCGCCAAATGACGTTCGGCCCAAACCAGCTCCGCACCTGACAAGTGACCAGCCAGCAACTGCTCCAGGCGGCTGTTGGCCAGGCAGGGGCCCAGCGATCGCTCGACGGCGGTCTCCTCGTTGGGATCCTGCGCCCCAAGAGGGGAAAGTGAAGCACTCATGTCGGGTGCCAGTGCGACCGTTCCAGACGTTGGACTTCCTCACGCAGCAAGCGCTGGATGCGGGCCCGGGCGGCCAGGGCCCCCCCCTCGGTCACCCCCAGGTCCCGGGCGACCTGGGCCGCCGAGTGTTCGGCGAAGGCCAGCCGCTCGAAGGTCTCCCAAGTCATCGGATTGACCCGGCGTTTGACCCGGGCCACCGCCAGTTCATACAGCTCGAGGTCATACCGCGCCTCCAGCCGGGCGATCAGATCGTGCCCCTGCTCCAACTCGCCCAGCTTCTGCAGGGCGAGGTCCCCCTGCAGTGTCTGCGAAGTGCGGCGGCGGGAGGCGACCCAATCCGACCACGCCCCCAGCATCACGCTGTGCAGCCACCCGCGAAAACTCCGGTTGGGGTCATACTGCAGCTTCGTCAATTGCCGGGAGAGCCGCAGCAAAACCTCCTGGGTAACGTCGAGTGCGTCCGCTTCCTGCAGTCCGTGATCACGACACCAACGGACGAACTGCGGACCATACGTGTAGACAAACCGCTGCCAGCTTTGGGGATCGACGACGGCTGAAGTCAGCCGCACCACCAAACCCACACTGGTGCTTTCAAATGCGACGGCCAATGGCCCCCTCCAGCCAGAAGGTTCACTCCTGCCGGAAGATGATACCCGAAAACGAGACTGTGATGGCACTCACTTCGACAGATTCCCAGACCAGATCACGGCGTGCCGGCCATTCCAGTAATGAAAACTTTTTTCACAAGGTAAGACTCGTTCCCTGCACATGGGGGGCCCCTCAAGTTCCTGTTTTGAGAGCAGGCATTATTCAGTCTCTGCATGATCCGGGCGCAAGTGCTCCATCCCATGAGACTTCGGGCGAATGGACGATTCCGGATCGTGCCGGGGAATCGGGGGACCTTATTTCGCGGCCGCCGCGAAGGGCCAGGACTCAACAAACGGTATGCCGGTCGCGATGGCCCGCTGCAGGGCCACCATCCGCCGCTGGATCTCCGGGGTCGCCTCCCGTCCCGCGACCTCCAGGGCCTTGTCGATCGCCTGGCGGGCGGCCGCGGTCTCCCCCAGCGTGTGGTGGGCGGCTGCCTGGCATTCCAGCATCGTCGCCGTTCCCCGGTCCTTCATTTCGCGCGCGATCACCTCGAGGGCCTGCCGGGGATCGCGCCGCTCCTCCCGCGGACCACACGCCAGGAACCGGGCCCAAGTCAATTGGATCCGCAGTTCGTGCGGGTACTCCTCCACCAGACTCCGCAGCTCCTGCTCCATGCGGTCAAACTGTTCCAGATGACCCAGACACTCGATCAGGTGGAGCCGGCGGAGTGGCCAGCCAGCCTCGAGGGCAATCGCCTGTTCGAACGCCGGCACCGCCTCGGCATACTGTTCTTTTCCCATCAGACAGCGGGCGAGGGCGTGCCAGGCGGAGGCATTTTTGGGATCCTCGGCGGTCCACGCCCGGGCCTCGGCGAGAGCCTGGTCCTGTTCCGTGGGGATCCGGGCACACACCAGCAGCCATTGGCTGCGGGCTGGTTCGAAATCCGGTTTCAGTTCCCGCAGGCGGTCGAGGTCCTGTTTGGCGTCCGCGAAACGTTCCAGCATCTCGAAGCAGATCGCCCGTTTTTCCAGAAACAGGGCGTTGTCCGGAGCGCGTTGCAGAGCCACGGTCAATTCCGCCGCGGCCGACCGAAATCTTCCCTGATCCATCCACAGCGATGCGATTTGGCCCGACCGGTGTGAACTGCGAGACTCTTTCTGCAGCGATCCCACAATCGGGTTGGGGGCACGCACCGGAGAGCGATCCTTGTCGGTGGAAGTCACCGTCCAGCGCTGAGCCTGCTCCAGGTTGCCCTGACGGCGGTGGGCGGCCGACAACAGGGTCCGGATCTCTTTGGACTGGGGCTGCAGGCGGACGGCCGCCTCGAGGTCCGAAATCGCCTCGGCATGCCGTTCGGCCTCACTCGCCAACCGGCCCCGCATCACCAGCGCGAAGACGCACTTGGGCTGAATCCGCAACGCGTCCTCCAGCGACCGCGTGGCGAGTTCCATCTCCCCCTGCTTGGCGGCGACTTCGGCCAGAAAACAGGCCGCCGCCAGATGGTCAATCGGCCGGGCGGCCGCATCGCGCCGCATCCGTTCCTGGGCTTCCTGCATCGCTTTCAGGGCAGCGGGCAGATCGGGCAAATGCCGGCACGATTCGGCCAACAGGTAGGGCCATTGAAAGTCATTCGGGTCCAACCGTGTCGCGTTGGCACACGCCGCCGCCCCCTGTTCCCAGAGCGAATAGGTCACATAGATCTGCCCCAGGGCCCCCCACGCTCGACCTTTCTGTTGGGGGGTCGCCGTCGGATCATCGATAATCCGACGGCTGTTGAGTTCCATCTCCTCGAGATGCTCCACCACCTGCGGCTCAATCTCCTGCCGCTTCAGGGGAGGCACCACCGCCTCCTGGAAGGGGGCCTGCGATGCACCAAACCAGGGACGGGCAATCAGGGTCAGCGACAGCAGAACCAACAGGCCACTCACTCCCCCCATCCAGTGCGAGCCCAACCAGTGCTTGATCCCGTTCATCGTCCGCCTTTCGCCATCGCCAAAACACGCCCAGTCACCCGGTTCATCGTCTCGCCTTATGGCTTTCCTGATTCCAGCGTGGTTCCCGTTCCCCGCCGCAGGGTGTGATAGCGGTTGAGTTCCGGCGGTGGGAACTCCTCCCGCACCTGGTCCGGCCAGGTCACCACAACCCGTTTCAACGCCGTGTCGTCCCCCAGGCCAAACAGGGTCCGGGGGTCGCTGGCCGAGAGATAGCTGCCATCAGTCGCACACCAGCGCGTCAACCTGTCTCCCCCCACCCGTTCCACCTCCACCCCAGCATGCACGGCCTCGCGGGGAACCTCGGCAGTCCCCTCAACCACTCGCAAGCCAAGCCACGCCCGCGAGTGTCCCACCTCGTTTCGCAGCAGTCGGGTCGGCCCGGAGTCGTTCGCCACCACCAGGTCGAGATCGCCGTCGTTGTCGAGATCGCCCGCCGCGAGCCCCCGCCCCACCTCCTCCATCTGCAGAAAATCCCCCTCGGTCACCGGGCGAAACCGGATCGGTTTCGTCCCCTGGTTCCGCAGCAGCAGGCACTTCTGACGCATGGGCAGACGAATGCCGGGGCGGACCTGCTCGTCAATGATCCGCACTTCACCATTCGCGGCGAAGATGTCGAGCCAGCCGTCGTTGTCGAAATCGAGCGCCACGGTTCCAAATCCCGTGAAGGCCCGGGTGGAGGCGTCCAGTCCCGACCGGGCGGTCACATCGGCGAACTGCCCCTCTCCCAGGTTCTCGTAGTAGGTGGAATGCTCATTCTTGAGATGCGTGATGAACAGATCGTGCCGGCCCACATTCCGAAAGTCGGCGGCGATCAGCCCCATGTTCGCCTCGGGCGAGCCCTGCGCATTGACCGCACAGCCCCGCACCGCCGATTCATTCTGAAATGTCCCATCCTGCCGGTTGATCCACAGATGATTGGCCATCCCGTCGTTGGCGACAAACAGGTCCATCCAGCCATCCTCGTTGGCATCGAACGTCACCACTCCCAGAGCGGCCCCCTGCACGGTCTGGATCTTCGATGATCGCGACACATCCTCGAACCGTCCTCCTCCCAGGTTGCGATAAAGCCGGGAACGGGCGGGAACAAACGCGTTCGGACCGCAGTAATCACGCTTTCCCGCCGGCGACAGGCAGGTTTTGTGCCGGGTGTAATCCCAGATCAGATACCGGCAGACGAACAGATCGAGACGGCCGTCACGATCGAAATCGAGCCACGCCGCACTGGTGCTCCAGGCCGGCTCATCATTGAGTCCCGCCGCCTCGGTGACGTCTTCCAACATTCCCCGACCGGTGTTGCGCAGCAGGCGGTTCACACCAAAGGTGGTCACATAGAGATCGGTCCACCCATCCGCGTCATAGTCGGCCGCAGCCACACCCATTCCATAGTCGCTGAAAGTCAGCCCCGCCTCGTCTGAGATGTCGGTGAACGACAAGTGAGGGGAATCTGCGGCCTGGGAGGGATCTGCCGGGATCAGGTTGTTGCGAAACAAGCGATGCCGGGGATGCCCCGGATCGTCTCCTTTCACGTCCGGCCCCAGTGGTTGTCCCTGGACCAGGAAGACATCCAGATCGCCATCACGGTCGAAATCAAACAGGGCGGCTCCCGGGCCAACCATTTCGACCATGTATCGCTCTCCCGACATGCCGTTGTCATGCACAAACTGCAATCCCGTATCGGCCGCGACATCCCGGAATGCGACGGGAGAGACCGCGGTCGGTGTGCCTGGCGTGTTGTCGAGAGGATTGCCTGTCTTCGCCCGCTCTGCGCAGCCCGCCAATGCGGCCAGCCAGAAGCTGATCACCAGACAGCGCCTGAACCCAAACAACGGGTGGCTCGCAATCGAAAGATCGCGGCCCCGTATTGGGAAAGACTGGGAAGTTCGACCTCGCGCTGGTCCACCCCTTCGTCCATGGCGCCGGGCCTGCGACGACTGGCGGGCGAGGGATGGTCGGAAAATCAGTTGACCTGCATCGGCCGGTTGATCTGGATCGCCGGTGATCCCTCCGGGACACGGCCGCGCTCCCCACCGGCAAGCGGTTGCCCGCGAAACGGACGTCATGGAGTTGCCTCGGCCGGCTCGACCTTCTGGCGGCGCAGACTGGGGTCGATCGCCCCGCGCATGGCCTGCTCGTCGAAGGTTCCCCCCAGAAAGGCGTTGACGCGGCGGGCGGTTCCCTCAGGATCGCCCAGCGCCTCCTGGTAGTTGATTCCCAGGACCGAGCAACGCTTGCCCAACCGCTTCAGATCCCGCCGGGCCGCCTCGATCTGCGCCCGGTAGGTCGCCGCGAGCCGGCGATCCGACAGGGTCCCTCCGGCCACGTTCTGGCGACGCAGCATTGCCGACTGGGACGCCACGACCTCACCCAGATTCCGTTCCATGAAGATGATGCGGTAGTCTGGTCCGGACACGAGGTTGGACAGCAACTGCGCCACCAGTTTGACCCCCTTGCCGCGGGCCTCGCGGATCCAGGACGAATCTTTCGCCTTCTTGGCCGCCTCGTATTCGAGATAACCCCGGGGATTGTCCGCATCCGCCTCGCGGGCGCCGTCGGCCAGGATCGGGATCCCTCCCGCCGCCAGCAACTGCATCATCATCGACGTCCCCGAGCGGGGCAGTCCCGAGACAATCACCACCGTCTCGTCACTCACCGGGTGTCCGGCCAGGGCATTCCACACTTCGCCAATCCGGGCGGGGCGATGCCAGTCGACATCGAGCGAGATATCGGTATCCTCCAGCCGCGGAGCCCCGGCCCGGTAGGCGGCAATCCGGTCGGCAGCCGCCCGCGACAAGTCCCGATGCTTTGCGGCCCGCTCGGGCTGCCCCATCTTGAGGTAAAGTGCCGCAAGCAACCGCTGCGCCTCGGGAAACACGCTGTTGAAGCTGAGGGCGGTTTCCAGCGACTGGATGGCTTCGGCATGGCGTCCCAATCTTCGCAAGACCCGGGCACACAGATAGTGCGCGGCCGGATTGTGATACCCCTGCCCCACCCCGGCAATCGCCTGTTCGAGTGCTTGCTGATGGTCCCGTTTCCCCAGATACGCCCGAGCCAGTCCCAGCCGGGCCGTCGGATTGACCGGTGCCAGTTCCAGCATCTTCCCGTACCAGTCGACCGCTTCATCGAAACGCTGCAGACCAATGCAGCAGTCGCCCAGCTTGGAATAGAGACTCGGCAGATTCCGGTATTGGACCCTGCTGGCCCCCAGCAATTCCTGGAAGGCCTCCTGCAGGCGTCCCTCGGCATGCAGCAGCGAACCGCGAAAGTACGTGAGCGCCAACTCATTCACCTGCGACCGGTGCTTCAGATCGTTGAGGCGGCGGTGCTCCTCGACGGTCAGATCCGACGCGGACCGGTCTTTCCATTCCTCCTGCAGTTTGGCGAGATTTTCCCGGGCAATCGCCGAGAAGTGATCCTTCGACTCGATCAGCCGCCCGAGGGTCTGCCGCGCCTCGTCCGTTCGGCGCAGTTGCAGCTGCGCTTCGAACAGCTTGACTCCAAATCGCCCTTCATCCGGGAAGTCCTTCCACAATTCCGTCAGCAGCGCAATCGCCTCGGGCAGCATGTGGGCCGAGAGATGGCTGCGCGCCAGGTTGTACCGCAGTTCGCGGATGGTGCGCTGCGCGGCCCGCTCACGGTCTTCATCGGGCTTTTCGATGTAGCCCAGCGCGACCAATTGCTTCAACGACTCGTGGGCGTCGACCATGTCGATCTGGGCGTCGGGAGGATGTTGTCCCGCCTCTCCGGGGACCTGTTCCCAGCTCTCGATCGACTCCACCTCGGGAGGGGTGGTGAACGCCGAGGTCAGCACGCGCCCATCCATGTCGCGCCCGACGGGCAAACCCAGCAACGTCAACACGGTCGGTGCAATGTCGAGGAGATTGGCTCCATGAATCAACTCGTCCCGCTTCAGTCCCGGTCCGCGCATGGCCAACATGCCGTAGGACCGATGGTCATCCGCGGGGCCCGCCGGCTCATTGGGGAGTTCCCGGACCCTCAACGCCCCCGATTCAAACCCGTGGTCCGACATCAGGATGACGGTGGTCTCGGGCCCGGCCAATTCCAGCAAGACCCCCAGCAGCATGTCATGAAACCGATAGGCTCCCGTGACGACCTCTTTGTAGAACTCGAAGTCCCGCTCCCGGATCCAGGGCAGCCGCGGCGGGTGAAAGCGCATGAAGCCATGGCAGAAATGGTCGATGCCGTCGAAGTAGACCCCCATGAAATCCCACGGCTCATGCTGCATCAGGGCGGTGGCGACCGCCTGGATGGTGCTGGTCTCGGCCAGGATCTTCACAAACGCGCTCAACCGCTTTTCCTGGTCCTGATCGAGTTCGGCCAGTCGCGGAATGAACAGCTCAACATCCTGGGCGAGGATCTCGGTCGGATGAATCCGCAGTCGTGCCAGACCTTCGGACTTTTCCGGGGGCCAGACCATGCCGGGGCGCAGCGGACGCGAATTGTCGGTCGCTCCTGTCGCCTCCTGGAAATGGTTGGCGACCATGACGCCATGGATGGGCTCGGCGGGAAACGACGGCCACCAACCCACGACGTTGGACTTCAGCCCCTGTTGCGAGAGGATGTTCCAGAGCGCCTTGCACTTGCGGCCCAGGGACGTGATCGGTCGCACACCGCCGGATTTGGGATCGGGCTCGGCAAAACCGTGAATCCCATGCCGGTGGGCCCGTTTGCCGGTCGCGATGGAAGTCCACAGCATCGGAGAGAGAGCGGGAAAGAGCGTGCTGATGTTGCCCATCACCCCCTCGGACACGAACCGTTCGAGGTGGGGCATTTTCCCCTCGTCCATGAGGGGGGCGGCCACCTGCCAGTCGGCGGCATCCCAGCCGATCAACAGAACGCGTTTTGCCAGTCGCTCAGACATCGGATCACTCAAACTTCAACGACGATGATTCAGGAGAAATGGCGCAAATCCAGCTCACGATTCAGTGCGCGGAAGCATTCCACGCAGTGACGTGGTTCCTGCAGTTCTCGAAGAACTGTGAAACTCGTGTGACACGTCGCCCCCCATGCGCATTGCGTCGGACAGACGGACAACCCCAGCCGGCAGAGCAAAGGCAACCACACCGGCCCGACAGAACGTGTCGGGCCGGTGGGTTCACTCAAGACCAGACACCGTCGTTACGAGGCGGTTTTCTGACTCTCGCCCAGCGCAATTTTCTTGCGGGCGGCACGGTAGCTCGCCAGGCCGGCGGCACCCAGGGCCAGCAGCGCCAACGTATTGGGCTCGGGGACAGGCGCGGCTCCCGCGACGTGGACGGGACCGCCGGCGTCATCGTACCACCATTGACTGATGGTCACGCCATTCCCGACGCCATTGAAGATGAACTCGGCGTAGCCATAAAATTGCCCCACGCCGTCTGTGAACCGGAATCCAACGAAGTTCGAGCCTTCGGCAATCCCACCGTCCGTGAAATCGCTGCCAATCGCGCTGCCTGAGCTGCTCAACATGGTGCGATAGGTATTCGTGCTTCCAAAATCCAAGGTGCCATCCACGGTAAAACTGGCTGTCAAGGCCTGAACCGCGTCAGCTTTGAAAGCCGCCACCGGACGCACAAACCCCTGCCCATTCAATCCGTCGCTGGAGATGATCACTTCATCGTAAAAGGTACTATCTTTCACGACCAACGCGTATTCCGCCACGCTGTTGCCGTCGATGTCCCATTGGACTTCGTAACCGTCACCATCCGCGTACTTGATCGTCAGCGGACGATCATCCACGTGAATCAAGGCGGCGTGTGAGGCGACCTGGTGAGCCACCGTCAACCCCGCCAATGAACCCGCCGCCGCAAGCATGCGCTTGCTGTATTTTCCCTCAGCCATCGATGCACACTCCCGTTGGAAAAAAATCTGTAGCAAAGTTTCCTTTGCCTCCCCCCAGGAGGTTTTGATTTTTCTAAAGGGAGATCAAATCTTGATCAAGCCGTCATCAGGGAAAATCCCGCTGTCGCTCCATTCAATCGGCTGAGAAGGTCCGGGGGTATCGATTCTGTCGATTGGACCGGAGCGGTGTGCGAGAAACCATCTGCCTGGGACCCCCTTTTTCCAATCCACGGCCTGAAGGGTGTTCCACAGGACTGGTCCGTAGAGTCGGTGGGGGACAGGGATCGATTCGCCTCAATCAAATGGAGGCCTCCACGTGTTTGGGGCTCGTACCCCGGGGAGAGGGGCACGAATTCCCATGATCCAACGCAGCTCAGTTCAGTCCGCTGTTCACGTTCTTTCGGGTCCCCTCATGGACACAGACCGAAGCGGAGGTCCGTGAGCCATTCGTTGAGAGCCTTCCGGATTGGTCTTGTTGACCCCGGCTTTCTGACACCGCCTCCGGGATGCCGGCGTGTTTGGGGGGGCATGGACCGGAGGTGGTCGCGGATGACCGGGCCATTTGCACGGCGCTGCGTGCGAACGGCATCGTGGTCGACTCATCGCGGGGATTCGTTTCTCCGGCCAACTTCACCGCGGCTGCCCAGCCAAGAAACATCGAAGTCGGGCTGATCATTCCGAGTGAATCGCTGACTCGAGGTGTCACGAATCATTCCCGCCAATCGCCGGAACACGGCCTGTTGACCCAAGCATTCGGAATGATGGGCAATCACAGGTTGGATTCACCAATCCTCGCGCGGTCGGTGGGGGCTGGGGTGGCCGAAGGCTGAGAACGGAGAGCAGAAGATGCTGTGGGGGGATTCCTGACCGATCCAGGTTTTCCGGCCGTCCATCGAATCGATTGTCTGCGGAGAAGTGCCCAGCGGGCGGAGACGGAGGTCCGCCCCCACGCCCGGCCTGCGGCCGCCCGAGACCCCACCGACCTTGTGTCGGTTGGTGAATCTGATCTGCGGCTAACCCCGCGGCACCGCCGCGCATCGCCCCCTCTCCCACCAAATGACTCCCGAGAAACCAAACCCGGGTGACTGTGGGAGAGGGTTGGGGTGAGGGCGAAAGGGGCGGGGGGGTTGTCTGGGAGAGACACAACGCATTCATGCCGCGCGGGTTGCCCCCTCATCTCCCCAGCGGGGACCTTCTTCCCCCACGGGGTGGAGAAGGATCGGATGCACGCCAGCGCGCTGCCGATGTCGGGGGTGTTGAGGCCGAATGATTTCTCGCTGCCCATTGGGACGGTGACCTGTGGAGGAGCGCTGAGCGGAGCGGACACAGAGGTCCGCCCCCCCGCCACCCTATGCTTGGGCCCTTGCGGAAACTTGTCTTTGGTGGGGTGCCCAGCGGGAGCTGGCCGATCCATGGCTCATGGCAGCCCATCCGATCGATGAACTGGCGTTCGGAGCTTGCGCTGCCGAGACTCGCGGGAAACCCAACTCCTCCTGCCAGACTCACTTCACCCCTGGCAACGCCGGCTTCTCGTTCGGCACCCCGCCGTCGATGTTGTAATCGGGATCAAACGCCGTCTCGCTCTGCGCCCCCAGGTAGTCGACCTGCGACTTCAGCCACTCGCTCATCTTCGCCTGCCGCGAGTAGCCCAGCAGGCGGGCCTCCAGGTCGCGGACCACCTCGGGGTGCTGCCCGGCCAGGTTCGTCGTCTCCCCCGGATCGGCCTCCACGTCGAACAGCTCGGTCTTCCCGGGCAGCGTCGCCACCTTCAGCAGCTTCCACTTCCCCTTCCGGATCGCCCCCCGGAAGAGCTCGACGTTGATCAGGATGTCGTCGTGCGGCGAGGGCTGCCCCTCGGCAATCGTGGCCGAGGCGTTCCGCCCGTCAAACGGCTTGTCCGCTTTCCCCTCGCCCCCCACCAGGGCCAGCAGGCTCGGCATGATGTCGACGTGGTGCAGCGGTTCCTTCACCACCGCCGGCTTCAGTTTGCCCGGCCAGTTCACAAACGCCGGCAGACGCACACCCCCCTCTTTCAAGCCCCCCTTGCCTCCCGAATACGGCAGGTTCGAACAGGGAGGCTTCGACCCGATTTCCTTCGCCCGCTCTTCCGCGGGCCGGGCCCCGGTGGCGAACATCGCACTCGTCGCCCCGCCATTGTCGGTGGTGAAGAAAATCAGCGTGTTCTCCCGCATCTTCTTCTTCTCGAGCGCCTCCACAATCCGTCCCACCTGCCGGTCGAGCCCGGTGATCATCGCGGCATAGGTCCGCTTCTGGACATCGGGAAAGACATCTTTGTACGCGTCGATCTCCGCCTGCGGAGCCTGATACGGCGCGTGGGCGGCCAACGAGGCGAAATACAAAAACAGCGGCTGCTTCGTATCGTGCTGTTCGATCAGACTGACCGCCTCGGTCCCGATCAGGTTGGTGTAGTACCCCTCCTCCTTGAAGAACTTGCCGTTCCGCTGCCAGTCGATCAGCCCTCCCCGCTCCTTCGTGAAGTAATCGACCTCCCCCACGAGGTTGCCGTAGAAGTGGTCGAAGCCGCGGTTCTGCGGCCAGTACTTGTGATCGGCATGGCCCAGGTGCCACTTGCCGACCATGCAGGTGCGGTAGCCCACTTCCTTGAGTGCCTGCGGCAGGGTTTTCTCATCGGTCGGCAAGCCGTATTTGTGACTGGGAAAGATCACCAGCGTCTGCAGCCCCTGCCGCATCGGGTACCGCCCGGTCATCAGGGCGGCCCGGGCCGGAGTGCAGACCGGCAGACCGTAATACGACTCGAGCCGCACTCCGTTCATCGCCAGCTTGTCGAGATGCGGCGTCTGGATGGGGCTGCCGCGGTAGCCGAGGTCGGCATTCCCCAGATCGTCCGCGAGGATGATGACGATGTTGGGACGTTCCTGGGCGCGGACGGGATGTGCGCACAGCGTCAGAAAGGCAAGAGCCAGCGACAGCATTCGGCTGATGTTGATCATGGTTTACTTCCCATGCTGCATCTGCAGCAGTTGATTCTGGATGTGGTCGAGTGTTTTTCCGAAATTCGCGCTCAGTCCAATCTGGCGCACAGGAAACTCCCGGAACGTGTCGAGGTGCCGGTCGACAATTCCCACCATCGGGGTGAGAATCCATGTCTTGCGCTCGGCCAGTTGCCGGTTGACATCCCCCCATTGCCGTTCGTACGGGTCCATCAGCAGGTTGGTGATCTGCGGACGTCCCAGATTTTCCAGCGGGTCATCCCAGTGGCCGTCGAGCTTGGCCGAGAAGGTCAGCTTGAACTGCCGGTACCGGATGGCCGCGAGCGTCGTCTCATCGTAATAGAACACAAAGTCGCGGGACGACTTCGCCGATTTGCCAGTCAGCAGCTCGGTCTGGTCGAACCCGTCGAGATGCACCTTGTAGTCGCGGTCGCCGTATTTGGCTCCCTGGGCCAGTTTGGCCACCACCCCCGGCTCCCCCGCGGCGGTCGCCAGGGTGGGCAGCAGATCGAGGCTCGAGACAATCTCGCCGCTCACGCGTCCGGCCGGCGCTCCGGGCCAGCGGACCACCGTCGGCACCCGCATGCCCCCTTCCCAGGTGGTTCCCTTGTCGCCCCGGAAAGGAGAGGTCCCTCCCTGGGGCCACATGTACTGGTAAGCGCCGTTGTCGGTGGTCCAGATGACGATGGTGTTCTTCACCAACCCGGTCTCATCGAGCTTCTGCAGCAACTGCCCGACATGCCCGTCATGTTCCTGCAGTGCGTCGCCATAAATGTCTTCCCGCCCCGCCCGCGACTTCCCCTGCGATTCCGCCTTCAGGTGCAGGAAGACATGCAGCCGGGATGAACAGTGCCACAGAAAGAACGGCTTCTTGTCTTTGGACCGCCGGTCGAGGTAATCGAGCGACCTGGCGGTGATCTCATCGTCAAAGGTCTCCATCCGTTTGACGGTCAGCGGGCCTTCATCCTTCGTGGGACCATTGGCGGTCCCCGAAATGATCCCCCGCGGATCAAACTGCTTGCGGAATTGGGGATCGGTCGGACGGTCGGGATCCTCCAGATCCTCATTGGCATTGAGGTGATACAGGTTCCCCCAGAACTCATCGAAGCCATGCCGGTGCGGCAGATGTTCCTCGAGATCCCCGAGGTGATTCTTGCCGAACTGCGCGGTGGCATACCCCCGGGCCTTGAGGATTTCGGCCAGCGTGATGTCTTCCTTCTGCAGCCCAGCCGGTGCCCCCGGAGTACCGACGGTCGTCAACCCGGTCCGAACGGGCAACTGCCCGGTAATGAAGGCCGCCCGCCCCGCGGTACAGCTCGGCTGGGCGTAAAACGAGGTGAAGCGAATCCCCTCGCGGGCGAGGCGATCAATGTGGGGTGTCGTCACCCCCATGATGTCCCCGCCGTAACACGAAACATTGCTGTAGCCGACATCGTCGGCCATGATCACCAGAATATTGGGCCGTTCCTGGGCACCGACAGCCCCGGCCCACAGTCCACAAACGACAAACAGGGACGTCCACAAACGGGAAAACATGGTGTCTCCGGAGACTTCAGGATCCATTTGAAAGAAAAACCAGCCTACTTCAGCTCGACCTTCACCTGGTGAATGATCCCTTCAAACGCGAAGGGGGCCCGGTCGAAATAGTCGGAGCCGACCGGGGAGCCGAGATCGGTCCCCACATCGAGCGTCTCACTCGCGGTAAACGCCGCCGGCACAGTCCGTTTCACCGTCGTCCGGGCCGCTTCCTGGCCGTCGATCGCCAACACCACCTCGGCGGGCGCTCCCGGTTTGGGAATCGTTTCGGTCACCTCCAGCGTGTGCTTTCCCGCCGCCAGCTTCTGCTCGCTGCGGGCGATCGTCCGCTCGATGATCAGCATGTTGTACTCGTAAACGAGCTGTCCCTGGTCGAGGTAGACCGAGACGCCCCCCGAAGACCCTCCCAGGGCGTAGAGCACACCACTCGCGTTGTCACCCACTTCGACATCGATCGTCACGTGGTTGCTGCGTTTGCCAAGGGCCGGGGCGGCGAATTCGGGCATGCGGGTCGTGTTGCTGTCGAAGACCCACGAACGGTAAGGACTCGACACCCCGTCTTCCGGATGGAAGCGCGTCCACAGGCCGCCGCCAATCGGCAGCACCTTGTTCGCCTTCGCCTCGGCCAGAAAGAGCTGCTTCATCTTTTCCAGACGGGGGCCCTCGCTGGCCGACAGATCGTCGGCCTGAGTGAAGTCGCGCGACAGGTCGTAAATCTGCCAGACATCGTGGTTGGCGTCCCAGTTCTTCAGGCGGGCCGCCGTGCTGGGGGTGTCCCACGGAACGAATGGGCCAAACGTGCACGCGAACCAGCCGTCGTGATAGATCCCCCGGCTCGCATTGTTCTCGAAGTACTGCGTCTTCTTCCGGCCCGCCGCCCGGGCGTCACCAAACGTGTAGGCGAGACTGACCCCATCGATCGGATCCTGGGCGAACCCATTCACCGACTGCGGCTGCTTCACCCCAATCAGCTCATACAGCGTCGGAGCGATGTCGTTGACGTGATGGAACTGCGAGCGGGGAGTCTGGTCGGGGCGAATTCCCTTCGGCCACGAGACCACCATCGGATTGCGGGTCCCGCCGAAATGGGCCGCCACCAGCTTCGTGCTGCGAAACGGGGTCGCCCCCGCCCAGGCCCAGCCGGCGTGGTACATGCTGTCGGTCTTGGGGCCTCCCAGAGCGGAAAGGCCTCCCAATCCCTCGAGAGCCGCCAGTTGCTGCTCAATCGTGTTGGCAATGTTGTTCTGGGCCAGCAGCTCGCTGAGGGTTCCCTTCTGCCCCTCGGCACTCGGGCCGTTGTCTCCCCAGATATAGAAGACAATGGTGTTCTCGCGCAGCCCCATCTGTTCCAGTCCGTCGACCAGCCGGCCCACCTGGTGGTCAGTGTGCTCGACGAAACCGGCGTAGATCTCCATCAGCCGGATCTGAAAGGCCCGCTCCGCTGCTGGAATGCTCTCCCACGCCGGCAGGGTTTCGTCGCGCGGGGTCAGCTTCGCATTGCGGGGAATCCACCCCATCTCCTTCTGCCGGGCGTACACCCGCTCGCGGTACTGGTCCCAACCGTCGTTGAACTTTCCTTTGTATTTGTCAGCCCATTCCGCGGCGACATGATGCGGACCATGCACCGCCCCCGGGGCCCAGTACATGAAGAACGGCTTGTCGGGCGAAAACGCCTGGTGCTTCTTCAGCCACGAGAGCGCCCGGCCGGCCCTGTCTTCGGTCAGGTGGTAGTTCTTCCCGTGGGGCTCCCGCGGCGTTGTGTTCTCGTACAGGCGGGGCTCGTACTGCGAGGTCTCCCCCGCGAGGAAGCCGTAGAAGGAGTCGAACCCGTGCCCCGTCGGCCACCGGTCAAACGGACCCATCGCGGTGGTCTGGTTGGCCGGGGTGTTGTGCCACTTGCCAAACGCCGCCGATTTGTAACCGTAGTGATGCAGCACCTCGGGAATGGTGGCCGAAGTCTGCGGGATGATGCCGGTGTAGCCGTCGAAATCCGACGCCCGCTCGGCAATGGTCCCGTTCCCCACCCGGTGGTGGTTCCGCCCGGTCAGCAACGCGGCACGGGTGGGTGAGCAGATCGAGGTGGTGTGGAAAGTGTTGTAGGCGATCCCTTCCTTCCACAGGCGGGTCAGGTGGGGAGTATGGCATTCGCCCCCAAAGGTGTCGGCGTGTCCAAACCCGGTGTCATCAATCAGCACGATCAGCACGTTGGGGGCGCCGTCGCGCAGGCGTCGCGTCTCACCGCGCCACTTCATCTTCGACGTCTGAATCGTCTCCCCCGCCACGCTGGCGGTGGGAGTGGTGGGAAATGGCAGGACGGTGCCGTCGGATGGGGATGCCGACTTCGGCGGGTTCTGGGCGAGAGCCGTTCCCGATGCCATCAGCCCAACCAGGACGCAGGCCAGACACACCAGCGCGGCCATCGGGCTGTTGTAGAAAGTGGTTTTCCGCATCATGGGAATCGTGGTGGGAGGAAACAGGCTGCCGCGATCGAAGCGAGATCGACGGGATCAGGTGAACAGCAAGATAGGTGGCCTGGGGGTGGGTGACAAGGACCTTGGGCAGTGGTCCGCACGATGTGGTCCCGACGAATCAAATGTCCAAACGGTGGTTTGGCTTTGATTTGGATGTTCACTTGAACAAATCTGCCGGGAGCCATAATCATCTTCCATCGTCTGAAGGACTGATGTGGCTCTTTTTGCGAGGTGCTGAGATGAACACGATCGAGGCGCTGCGTTGGCTGGCGTGGTCGGCAATCTATCTGGGCTACCCACTCTTCGTTGTCTGGAAGTTGTCTCGCATTGCGGGAGATACCCGGCGCGCCGGCGCGGTGCTCTTCGATCTTGGAGTTCTGCCGCTCAACCGCCGCTACCGCTGGGGCTACGTGGCCCTCGTCTGCACACTCTTGCCGATGCTGTTCCTGGGGCTACGGATGTTCGGAGGCGAGTCCCGCGCTTGGTTCCAGGAGCTGGCCGAGCTGCTGCTGCCCCTGGCGGCGATTGTGTATCCCATCGGCACGACGTTGTTCCTCAGTCGCAAGCTCTGCGAGCGCGGGCTGCTCTGGAACGGCGAATTGATCCCCTGGGCTTTGGTCGCCGGCTGGAAAGAGACCGCCAACAAGCAGGGGCTGCAGATTGATGTGAGAGATCCCTCCTGGGGACGCTACTCGCTGCCCATTTCTGCGGAGCAGGCCCGCGAAGCCGCAGAGATCCTCACGCAATACGCCACCGAGACCTCCCGTCTCGCCCAGCCCTCCGTCCCTTGAGTTGAGCAACCTCGCGAATTGCGCTCGCGAACCAGATTTCTCATACCGTTGGCTGTCACCGGGCGGGCTCGATCGCAATCGATTCCCCGCCCGGTTTTGCATTTCCCCTCCGCCGCTCTCACCCGGGCACGCCCCGCCGTTTACCCCGCCAAACTCCAACTCGGCCCCGTCACCCGTTAACATCAGCCCAGTTCCTCTTGGGTTCGTTCACAGGTGATCGTGATGGCTGGTCGGTGGTGTGTGAGAAGCTTGGTGCTGGTGTTGACGCTGGCGACGGTGGGACCGCGCCTGCAGGCCCAGGATCCCCCCCGCCCCCTGCGGGCCCTGCTCATCACCGGCGGCTGCTGCCACGACTACGCCCGCCAGAAAGATCTGCTCAAACGGGGCATCGAAGCCCGCGCCTATGTCCAGGTCACGCAGGTCCACACCGGCGATACCAGCACCAAGGCCCGCTTCGAGATGTACAACTCCCCCGAGTGGGCCCAGGGCTACGATGTGATCATCCACGACGAATGCACGTCGGATGTCACCGAGATCCCCTACGTCGAAAACATCCTCGCCCCCCATCGCCAGGGGCTCCCCGCGGTCAACCTGCACTGCGCCATGCACTGCTACCGCACCGGGCGCGATGACTGGTTCCAGTTCGTCGGCATCCACTCCACCGGCCACGGTCCCCAGAAGCCGATCGACATCACCTTCATCGACCGCGATCACCCCATCACCCGCGGCCTCGAAAACTGGACCACCGTCAACGAAGAGCTCTACAACAACATCCGCCTCTTCGACACCACCGTCCCCCTCGCCCGCGGCCGGCAAGACACCGGAGCCAAGGTCGATGACTTCGTCGTCGCCTGGGCCAA
>JBKDUK010000096.1:0-3062 GCA_046339535.1 Planctomycetaceae bacterium
AGCCGTCTTCTTGCTCAGCAGACCGTTCTGGATCTGGATCGCCTGCACGTTGGCGAGTTCTTGCGGGTTGCGGGATGCGACGCTGGGCTTCTCCGTGTTGATGTCGATCAGTGCCTCGATCTCCTGCCATGGCCGTTGAGGGAGAACGCCCCGCTCCCACTCGAACCGCAACACCTTCCACAACAGACCCTCGAACTGCCGGGCGTAGAAGGATTGATCTGCCTCGCGGGCCTTGACGAAGGGAGACTCGGCCACGAGGGTGGACGCGTAGTTGGCGTTGCTGGCATCCCCCGACACCATGTATTCAGGCATCGCCCACCGCACGCCGACGATCCGCAGGAGTTGCTGGGAGACAGCCAAGAACCCGTCATTACGTTCCGCACCCATCGGCCCCGGCTTGTAGACCAGCCCCGGCGACGGCTTGAGGATGGTTCCCGGTCGATACTGCTGCACCCGCTGCTGCTTCTGGCCGCCGCCGATCACTTGCCGACCGTACTGGGCCACCGCATCGCTCGCCCCCAGCGTCTGGATACTTGCCTGTGACGTGCCCGGGGGAGCCTCCAAGATCCACGCGATGGCCGCCTGAAGGGCAGCACCTTCCGCCATGTTCCGGCGCAGTTTGGCCTCTCTGGCGATCTCCTCGACGATCAGGAACAGATCACTCACCCCACGCTTGGCATTACGCGGGCTCCCTCTGGAGATGTGGACCATCCTCCGCTCTGGCACATAGTCCCAATCCATCCCCCCATCGTCGCGAGTGACGTGATAGCCAAGGGGCATGTCCGGCCGGCGCTTGGGCGTGCGAATCCCGAAACTCCACGATGTCGGGCCGTCGTAGTCGTCCAGCCAGTCCTCCAGTTGCCGCACGTTGCCCGGCTCGCGGATCTGGTCGGGCTCCAGCACGCACAGCGTAGGGGATCCAGTCAGTCCGGGTTCGAGATAGGCGAACACCTCCCCATCCTCTCGGCTGCGGTGGTGGAGCTCCCGATCGAGGCTGCCCGTCATGTCGTGGACATCGCAGAACCGATCGATGATCCGCTGGCACAGATCAGCCAGCCCCGTATCCTGGGATTGGGCCGTGAACACGAACCCCGGGCCAAAGGTGTACTCCGCCAGCCTGTCGAGTGCCGCTGTGCTGACAGGCGTCAGGAGCCCCAGATTGCGGGCCGCTCCCCGGATGTATGCCAGGTCGATCTCGGTGTCATAGTAGGGCTTATATCGGCCGTCCGCCCGATCGGTGAGGCTCGTGAACGGGTTGACCGCCGTCGGGTAGCCGAACGTGGGGTCATCGTACAGGTAGCCTCGTCGATCGATCGTCTCCGGAACAAACGCCTCAAACAGTCTCGCCAATGCCTCGCTCATGTCGCCGCTCCTGTATCCGCAGTGTCTTGATCTTCCGCCCGCACCGCTGACATTCGCGGTACTCCACGCCCTGTGTACTCGATCTTACCCGAGTCATCGCCCCACACGAACACCGAACCATGCCGCAGGGATGCCGACGCTCTACCCGCTCCATGCCAGATCCTCCGCGTCCTCAGGCTCGCCGACCATGCCATTGAGGCATCGGACTGCCATTTCCAAAGCGTCTGGCCCGTCGTCGTGGTCACCCCGGGGGAACTCGCCGAGTTGATCCAAGAGTAACCGCGTCCCCGGGGTGTCTCGGAACCGGAACAGATCAGCCGCCAGCAGTGGGCCGAGGCTCGACACCCGCAGCACTTTGTTGCCCGTGTTGACGATCGTCTGGAGGGGCATCATCGCACCGGCAGACATGGCCGCACTTTGGAAAGACTCGCCCAGCACCCGCTGGAAACCGTTGCCCTCCAGCACCATCAAGTTTGCCTGATGCCGCTGGTACATCGCCACGGCATCAACGGCAATCTCCGTCTCCGCTCTCCGCCTGATGTCCGCGTCGATCCACAGCCGACCACCAGACCGCCCGACGAAGACGATGGCCGAGTAGTCGCCCTTGCGGTCATCGGCACCCAATGACGGATCGACAGCCACCACACCCACATCGAAGGCATCAGGCCACCGGGCAGCCATGCACCGATCGCCGAGGTACTGGCCCCATTTGCTTTCGCCCCACTTGCCCGGGCGTTGTTGATACATCGCCCGCCACCAGTATTCCGACCGTTGGGCCTGCATCTCCCGCAGCCTGTCAGCCGGGTATCGCTCAGGCCAGAGGGCCTCCCCCGGCTGCCTCCCGAGTGGATCGCCTCCCTCCGCAATCGCTGGCAACGTCAGTCGCCGGATCGCCCCGCCAGCCTTCAACAGCCGACCGAAGATGTCATCCTCATGCCACCGGGTCATGATGCCGATGGTCTTCCCCCCGGGCTCCAATCGGGTTGATGCTGTCGACTGCCACCAATCCCAGTGGTTATTTCTGGTGGTCTGGGATAGGGCTTCCTCTGCGTTCTTCACCGGGTCGTCAATGATCAGTAGATGTGCTCCCCGCCCCGTCATCGGGCCGCCGACGCCCGCCGTCGTCATCCCCCCGCCGTCGGTCGTGCTCCAGTCGTCCGCCGCTGTGTTGTCTGACGACAATCTCCGCGAGAACAACGGGCCGGCGCTCTCGTGGAAGACTTGCCTTGCCTTGCGTCCCCACGAACGGGCAAACGTGGCTTCGTACGCTGCCAGCATCACCCGCCGCTCAGGCCACACGCCCAGATACCAAGCAGGCAGGAAGCGGGAGACGAGTTCGCTCTTGCCGTGCCGCGGGGGAGCCTCGATCAGTAGGATCGGCTCACTCTTCCCCGTCAGCGTGTCAATGATCGCCTGATCGAGGGCCGCGATGTGCAGGGGGATGCGGAATCGCCCGTTTCTGGCCGTTCTGGCCATGATCGCCGGACTGGCGCAAGTAATCGAGATAGTTCTGTTCATGCAGAAGCCCCCGGACTGTGTCCCCCACGCTGACGCTTACCCCCACGTGGACCTCTGCCGCTGGGGCTGGATCGTTCTGCCCGTGCATGTCCACCAGCACCTTAGCCGCGTTGACTCTTGCCCGCTCATCCTCCCCACGTAGGGCCAGGTTCGCCATCGCCACGGGGATTGCTGCCAACATC
>JBKDUK010000097.1:0-31512 GCA_046339535.1 Planctomycetaceae bacterium
GGGCCACAGCACGAAATGCCAGTGGTTCGGCATCAGGGAGTACGCACAGATCCGGATCGGACGCTTTTCCAGCGTCTCGGCGATGATCTCCTCGAACGCCTCGTAGTCGGCCGGCTTGGTGAACAGCTTCTGCCGCCCCACGCCTCGATTGAGAACATGGAAGACCATTCCGCCGGGAGTGACTCGGGCTGTGCGTGGCATGATGAGAAAGACACTACCGGCTGCGATGTCGCGAGTCAAGATATGGACCTGACCCCTTTTGCGGCTATCGGGTTACTCGCCGGTTTCCACGGAGGTTTCCCAGCCGTCGTAGTCACCGGCGAGTGAATCGGCCAATTCGAACAATTCAATCGTCACCTGATTGATCGAATTCCAATCGACATTGTCTATACGTTCGAAACGGACGCTCCATGGATAAGGAGAGTTTGCGTCGGCAAAGGCAGTTTCGTCCGTCACTGCATAGCCGCGGTTCCTGATTTCGACCACAAACTGACTCCTCGACGCTTCGCTGGAAAAATACGCCCAGTGGAAAACCAGGCGTTTCTTTTGGAGCGGATCTCCCCGCTTCTGGAGTTGTTCAATCACGTGGCGATTCTTGATTTGCTCCCAGTCCCGTGCTGTTGGATAGAGGAGTTCAAGGTAGTGAGTCCATTCAGGATCGTGCTTGGAGTCTGCATCCCACTTGTATTCGGCGAATCGCTCCATGCCGCGGGCAACAGCATCGCCAAAACCAGCGAATTCCGGCGCATAAAAGTAGAATTCGCGACGTCCATCCGTCGTGATCCGGCCCGCCAGGAAACCGTCGATGGCACCGCCGACAGCATCCGTAAGCGAATCCTCAATTTGTGCCAGCAAATCAGTCTCTTGAGAGCTGGAAAGTCCGTCTTCGCGAGGTTGGTTCAATTCCACCCAAACCCAGAGCAGCCATGGATGGTCTGCGCTGGGGGCCATTTCGCGGATGCCAATATCAACAAAAAGCGAGGCCTTTCTCTCGTTGATGTTCGCGAAATAGAAGTCCCATGTGTTGGACATACTTTTGTGCTCCTCAGGAAGGATGACGAAGTGCGACACCTCGCTCGACGTCGGTCGGCAAACTCTACGGCGCTCTTCGTTGATGCTCGCGAAATCCCGTTTCCGCACGGAGTGTCCCTGGCTGTACGTGGCAACGTATGGAAAGGCTATCGGCCGAAAGTGCTTGGGGCAATCAATGGACCTGTCCGCTGTTTTGGACGTCGAGCGCTTGATACGCGCTGCCTTGATTCCCTCTGGCGGCCGCCTCGCGACCATTGAAAAGTTGACGATCCGTCTGCCGCAGGTGATCCGGCTGAACTACTTCCAGAAAAGGAAAGCGGCCCGCTCCAGCACACTGTCGCTGGATCCAGTCCATCAGACAAGTCTTCTCTACGGGCGCTGATGCCGGGCTGTTGAGAGACCAGACCGACGATCCGTGGGCGGGGATGTCCGTTGTGGTCCTGAGCGGCGGACGGGGCGTGTCGTGTTGGGGGTGGGACCAACGCGGCCGTGGGGAAACGCCGCAGGTTGATTGCTGCCGAAGCGAGGCCAACCCGAGCGGTTCCTGGTCGCCAGACCGTGTCTGTTGCTCACCCGTCGACTGTGCCCGTCCCTCGGCAGCACACCCCCTTGCGTCGATCGAACCCGGTCAATCGCCCCCGTCCGGCGAAATCGCTATCCTGTGGGGCTTGATTCCCGATCCTCCCGGGGCGATTGCCCAGGGGAACGGGCGTTCCCTGCTGCCTGCTTCCGGACACCATGTTCGATAAAGTCTCGACCGACGCCGAATTCATCCGCGGCGAACACGACATGCTTCGTTTCTGGCGCGATCGCCAGATCTTCCGCCGGCTGCGCGACCAGAATCGCGGCCGGAAAAAGTGGAGCTTCCTCGACGGACCCATCACGGCCAACAACCCGATGGGGGTCCACCACGCCTGGGGACGCACCTACAAGGATGCCTACCAGCGCTATTTCGCGATGACCGGGCACGACCAGCGGTACCAGAACGGCTTCGACTGCCAGGGACTCTGGGTTGAGGTCGAGGTCGAAAAGCAGTTGAACCTGGGGACCAAGAACTCCATCGGCGAATTCGGCATCGACCGCTTCAGCCAGGCGTGCAAGCAGCGGGTGCTGAACTTCGCCGCCCGGCAGACCGAGCAGTCGGTCCGCCTCGGCTACTGGATGGACTGGGATGACCCGTCGATGCTGCGCCGCCTGGCGGCCGGCATTGGCCAGAGTGCCCCCGTCACCATCCGCACCCCCCGCGGCGAAGAAGTGACCGGCGAGCCCGAAGCGCTGGTCTCGCGCCTGGGGAACCCCGAGTGGGGAGGGAGCTACTTCACCTTCTCGACCGAGAACAACGAGACCATCTGGACCTTCCTCAAGAAGTGCCACCAGCGGGGAAAACTCTACCGCGGGCACGACGTGATGCCCTGGTCGGGCCGGGGAGGCAGCGCCTACAGCCAGATGGAAGTGGCCGAGGGACGCAAGCTGACCGTGCACAAATCGGTCTTCCTGCGGCTGCCCCTGGTGGGCCGCGACAACGAGTTCCTGCTGGTCTGGACGACCACTCCCTGGACCCTCACCAGCAACGTGGCGGCCGCGGTCAACCCGCAGCTCGAATACGTGAAGCTGAAGGCCAAGCGGGATGGAGCGGTCTATTACTTCGCGAGGGAGAACCTCGAATTCGCCCGGCTCGCGAAGGAATTCAAGGAAGGCTTCGGCCGTCCCGAGTGGAGTTGGCCGCGCGGGGTTCCCAAGCTCAAGACCATCGCCCAGATCTTCAAGGAGAATGGGGGGTACGAGGTGCTCGACACGCTGCCGGGCTCGGCCCTGGTGGGGTGGCAGTATCGCGGTCCGTTCGATGAACTCCCCGCCCAGCAGGCGCGGGGCGGAGTGCCGTTCGATGAGCGGGTCGCCCAGCGGGCGGGAGTCGACTGCCACACGGTGGTCGATGGCGGCCGCGACAACGAAGGGCAGCCGATGGTGCTGGCCGGGGAAGGAACCGGCATCGTGCACATCGCCCCGGGCTGCGGCGATGTGGACCATGTCCTGGGTCGGAACCTGGGGATCGTGGCGATCGCCCCGCTGGGAGAGGATGGCCGGTATGTCGACGGGTTCGGGCAGTTCACCGGCCGCGAGGCGATCGACCCGGCCACCGCCGAACTGGTCTTCGAAGAGCTGCGCAAGAAGGGGCTGCTGGTGGCGGTGGAGGAGTATCCGCACATCTATCCGCACTGCTGGCGCACCGGAGAAGAACTGGTCTTCCGGCTGGTGGATGAGTGGTTCATCAACATGGACTGGCGGGAAGAGATCATGAACGTCGCCCGGCAGATCGAATGGCTGCCGGAGAGCATCGACGGGCTGGCGCGCGAGCTGGAATGGCTCACCAACATGCGTGACTGGATGATCTCGAAGAAACGCTTCTGGGGGCTGGCGCTGCCGATTTGGGTCGACGACGTGACGGGGGACTTCGAGGTGATTGGCTCGCTGGCCGAGCTGAAAGAGCGCGCCGTCGAGGGGTGGGACGAATTCGCCGGCCATACCCCGCACCGGCCCTGGATCGACAAGGTGAAGATCCGCAATCCCCAGACCGGCAACCTGATGACCCGCATTCCCGATGTGGGAAATCCCTGGCTCGACGCGGGAATCGTGCCGTTCTCGACGATGCAGTACAACAGCAACAAGGACGCGTGGCGAGAGTGGTACCCGGCGAACCTCGTGACCGAGTGTTTCCCCGGCCAGTTCCGCAACTGGTTCTACGCAATGTTGTCGATGGCCACGATGATGGATGGCACCCCGCCGTTCCGGGCGTTGCTGGGTCACCGGCTGGTGATGAACGAAGATGGCAAGCCGATGCACAAGTCGGACGGCACCGCCATCTGGTTTGAAGAGGCGGCCGAACAGTTGGGGGTCGACACGCTGCGGTGGCTGTACCTGTCGCACAACCCGGCCCACGACCTGCGGTTTGGCCGGCGCGACAAGAGCCAGCCGGTCACGCTGCAGACCATGGATGGCCCTATCAGCCAGACCGCTGAGGGGATGCCGACCTGCCTGGTGACCAGCACCCCCGCCGACGATGTGCGCCGGCAGGTGCTGATTCCCTTGTGGAACACCTATGCGTTCTTCGTGAATTACGCCCGGCTGGATGGGTTTGATCCCCAAGGGGCGCAAGTGCCGGTGGCCGAGCGTCCCGAAATCGACCGCTGGGTGCTGTCGAACCTGCAGGCGTTGATTGGCACCGCCCGGCGGGAGATGGAGAACTACAACGCCCCCGGCTTCCTGCGCGAGGCCGCCCGGTTCATTGATGATTTGTCGAGCTGGTACGTGCGGCGCAACCGCCGGCGGTTCTGGCGTTCGCGGGCGGGAGACGACCGCGACAAGCAGGCGGCCTATCAGACGTTGTACACGGTGTTGACCACGCTCACGCGGCTGCTGGCGCCGATCACCCCGTTCGTGTGTGAGCGGATGTACCAGAACCTGTGCCGGTCGGGGGGAGACACGACGGTCGCCGAGAGTGTGCATCTCTGCCCGTATCCCGAGGTGGACGGGGTGCTGGCCGACCCGGCCCTCAGTCAGCGGATGGCGCTGGCCCAGCGGGTGGTGAACCTGGGGCATGCCCTGCGTGAGCAGGCGGGCCAGCGGGTACGGCAACCACTCCCCGAGTTGCGGTTCGCCTGCCAGAATCCGGCCGACCGGGCTCCCCTGGCCTCGCTGGCCGAGGTGATCCAGGAAGAGTTGAACGTCAAGCAGATCACCCCCTGCGAGCAGCTCGACGATCTGGTGCGGTACACCTACAAGCCGAACCTGAAAACACTGGGGCCCAAATACGGCAAGGGCCTGGCGGCCATTGGCCAGGCGTTGCCGAAGATGGCGGGAGCGGTGCTGGCCCCATTGCGGCGCGGGGAATCGGTGACGCTCTCCCTCGGGGGGACCGACTACGTGCTGGGTCCAGACGACGTCTTGATCGGGACCGAGCAGGCGGCCGACTGGGTGGCGGGAGACACGCAGGGGGTGCAGATTGCGATGTCGACCGTGCTGACGCCGCCGCTGCTGCGGGAAGGGATGGCCCGCGACTTCGTACGGCAGGTGCAGCAGCTGCGCAAGGAGGCCGACCTGGAGATTGAAGACCGCATCCGGATCGGTTGGTCGGCCGCGTCGGATGACGTGCGGACCGCCCTGCAGGAATGGGGAAGCTACATCCAGGGAGAGACGCTGGCCGACGCCATCACTGCCGGGACGGCTGCCGCCGGGGCGAGTGAAGCTCTGGTGGGAGACCAGACGGTGCAGCTCTGGATTGAGCGTGTGGCGCAATGACCGGCTGACGGGTGATCACCTGCGGAGTGACGAGCCGCTTGGGCAAAAAATCCCCGCAGGTTTTGTTTCCCAGTCCGCCGCAGGCCGCGCGTGAGACGCTGGAAGTTGTTGTCTGCATGGAAGTTGAATCGCTGCGTGAGGGGGGACGGACGGAGAAAAAGGACCGTCTTCCCGCACGCTGGCGGGGTGTGCTATAACCGAGTCCTCGCCTGATTCGTGGTTGCGTTCTGTGACCACTCACTTCCCCGCGTCACTTCCATGAAGATCTTCGCACCCCGTGTCCCGGTTCCCGGGCATGGCGGCCTCGCGTCTGGTGGTCTGCCAGACGTGCCTCCCCCTGCGTCCTCCGCCGTCCGCAGTCTGCGTCCCAAGCGTTCCGGTCGCCGGCGCGTGCTGCGGCGCAACCTCCGCAACAGCGTGGCCGACTGCGCCGCCTACAGCCTGATGGTAGGCATGGGAGAGACGTACTTCCCCGCGTTCGCGCTGGCCCTGGGGCTGGGGCAGATTGTGTCGGGACTGGTCGCGTCGGTCCCTCTGTTGATTGGGGCGGTTCTGCAACTGATTTCCCCCTATGCCGTCCGGTGGCTGGGTTCCAACCGGCGGTGGTGCGTGCTGTGCGTGCTGCTGCAGGGGATGAGTTTTCTGCCTCTCGTGGGGGCGGCTTTGGTGGGGGAACTGCCCGCCTGGGCGCTGTTTGGATTTGTGGCGCTCTACTGGGCCGGTGGGCTCGGAGCGACGCCCGCCTGGCAGACCTGGATGGAGACGGTGGTCCCCTATCATGTGCGGGCCCCGTTCTTTGCGATGCGCACCCGGTTTGGACAGGGGGGGGTGCTGGTCGGCTTCCTCGCGGGGGGCTTCTCGCTGCAATACGGCAAGCAGCACGGAATCGTGCTGAAGATGTTCGCCGCGATCTTTGCCGTGGCGTTCGTCTGCCGGATGGTCTCGGCCCGGTTCCTCTCCCGGCAGACCGAGTCGGCCCAGTTGAATGGTCCGCAACTGCATGTCGGGTTTGGTGAATTGCTGGCCCGCATTCGGGCGGGAAGCAGCGAACGGCTGCTGACCTATTTCCTCGCGGTGCAGGTGGCGGTGCAGATTTCGGGCCCGTATTTCTCGCCGTTCATGCTGGGTCAGATGAAGATCTCGTATCTGCATTTCGTGACCCTGCTGGCGGTTTCGTTCCTCGCGAAGATCGTGGCTCTGCCGGCCTGTGGCCGTCTGGCGACGCTGTTCGGCGCCCGACGCCTGTTGTGGCTGGGGGGAATTGGCATCATGCCGGTCTCAGGCTCGTGGCTCTACGCCTCGGAGTTCTGGCAGTTGGTGATGATCCAGTTCCTGGGAGGGGTGGTCTGGGCGGCGTATGAGCTGGCGATGCTGCTGATGTTCTTCGAGTCGGTCCGGAAAGAAGAGCGGACCAGCATCCTCACGATGTTCAATCTGGGCAACTCGGTGGCGTTAGCGCTGGGCTCAATTCTGGGGGGCTGCCTGCTGAAGATCCTGGGAGAAAGCCGGGAGGCGTATCTGTTCCTCTTCGCCGTCTCGTCGTTCGCACGGGCGGCCGCGTTGCTGGTGCTGCGGTTCTTCCCCGGGGCGGAACTGACTCTGCGTGAGGAAGAGAATGCGGCGGTCGATTCGCTGGAGGAAAAGACCGATTTGGCCCGGCCCCAGGTGGATGAACCCGAGGAAATCGCCGGTCCTGTCCGTCGGCCGGCCAGCCTGGTGGGCAGCGGCCGCGACCGCTTCTGACGCGGACCGCTCCCAATGATCTGGCGGGCCTGGGGGACTGTTGTGCCCCTTGCCCAAGCGAAATGACCCTGTGCAGCCTTCGCCGAGGGGTTCGGCACCCGTGCCTTTTCGAGCGGCACCGGGCGACCAACCAGCCGCCTGGTGGCAGGCTGAACAGCAGTGGTCTCTCCAGGGCGCGAGTGGGAAAAACCCGGGTGGATTCTGGGATCGCCGGGGGTTTGACCGGCCGGCCGCACTCTCGGCACGCAAACTGCAATGCGGGTGGGAAGGAAACCTCTGTTGGAGTTTCCCCCTGCGCAGTGCCTCCCGGAAAGACATCCCATGAGCTCGGAAACGACGGTTGAACCCCTGACGCCGGAGGCGTCTTTGCTGCTGGCGTTGGAAGAGATCAGTCAACTCGTTTCGCAGACCCAGACCCCGCTGACCACCCTCAACCAGATCGTGGGGTTGATTCAGCACCGGTTCCAGACCGATGTCTGTTCGGTGTATTTGTTGACCCCCGACCGGGGGCAACTGGAATTGGCGGCCACCCTGGGGTTGCGTCCCGAATGTGTGGGGACGCTGCGAATGGGGCTGCATGAGGGTCTGGCGGGACTGACGGCCCAGGAGTTGAAGCCGGTTTCGGTGGAAAATGCCTCGCAGCATCCCCGCTTCAAATATTTCCCGGATGCCGGGGAAGATCCATACAACTCGTTCCTGGGGTTGCCGCTGTTCGACCGGGGGGTGTTGCAGGGGGTGCTGGTGGTGCAGACGGTCGCCCCGCGCGCCTACACCGCGGATGAGACCAGCATGTTGGTGGCGGCAGCCGGACAGTTGGGCCCGCTGCTGAATTCGCTGCGGATGATCTCCCAGCAGGTGGTTCCCGCCTACGAGCGGCTCTGGACGCTGGCCCGCAACCTGTGGTGGTGCTGGGATGCCGACTCGGTCAGCATCTTCCGCGATCTCGATCCCGACCGTTGGCGGGCGGGGGAGCACAACCCGGTGGCGCTGCTGCAGGGAGAATCGCGCGAGGCGCTGTCGGGACGGATCACTTCGGGAACCTTGCTGAGCCGGATTCAAAACGCCTGTCACCGGCTCGATGACTACCTCAACTCGCGGACCACCTGGGGAGCGCGATTCGGTGGGGTGTTGCGCGCGGCCCCGGTGGCGTATTTCTCTGCGGAATTCGGCCTGCACGAGTCGATCCCCATCTACTCGGGGGGGTTGGGCGTGCTGGCGGGAGATCATGTGAAGAGCGCTTCGAACCTGGGGATTCCCCTGGTGGGAGTGGGGCTGTTCTACAAAGAGGGTTACTTTCGCCAACGGGTGAGCCACGAGGGGTGGCAGGAAGAGAATTACCTGCATCTGCAACCTGATGCGCTTCCCATCAGCCTCGTGCGGCGTCCTGATGGAACTCCCGTGCAGGTCTCTGTCGAGACCCGGCACGGAGTGATTCACCTGCGGGTCTGGCAGGTGACCGCCGGACGCTGCCAGCTGTATCTGCTCGATTCGGACGTGGCGGAAAATCCGCCGGAGGATCGGGCTCTGACCGCCCGTCTCTACGGGGGAGATCACAGGGTTCGGATCCGCCAGGAGCTGATTCTGGGGGTTGGGGGATACCGGGCCTTGCGGGCGTTGGGCATTCGCCCCGGGGTGATCCACATGAACGAGGGGCACAGCGCCTTCGCCGCGTTGGAGGTGGCCCGTCAGTTGATGGAACTCGAGGGGATTGGTTTCGACGAGGCGGCCCAGAAAGTCGCCAGTCACGCGGTCTTCACCACCCACACTCCGGTTCCTGCGGGACACGACCGCTTCCCGGGTGACCTGATGGAGGAACATCTCGGCCCACTGCGCGACCGCCTGGGACTCTCGTACGATGGTCTGATGGGGCTGGGGCGCGTTTATCCCGGGGATCACAACGAGACCTTCTGCATGACGGTGCTGGCGTTGAAGCTGTCCCGGCGTCACAACGCGGTCGCCAGCCTGCACGGACATGTCTCTCGGGCGATGTGGACGTCCTTGTATCCGGGAAAAGCCGTCGACGAGGTGCCGATCGGACACATCACCAATGGCATTCACGTCCTCTCCTGGTTGGCGCCTCCCATCCGTCAGTTGTATGACCGGCACCTGGCCCCCGGATGGATTGAACACACGGGGGAGCAGCAGACCTGGGAGCCCGTCGCGAAGATCGACGATGCCGAGTTGTGGGAGACGCATCAGAACCTGAAGTTCGAATTGCTGGAGTTTGTGCGGCGCCGGTTGGCCAAGCTGGCGCAACTGCGGCATGAACCGGCCGCCCTCGTGCAGCAGTTCCGCCGGGCGCTGAGCATGGACACGTTGACAATTGGATTCGCGCGGCGGTTCGCCACCTACAAGCGGGCGGCACTGCTCTTCCGCGACATCGACCGCATCGATGCGATTGTGAACAATCCCCGCCGGCCGGTGCAGTTGGTCTTCGCCGGCAAGGCGCATCCCCGCGATGAACCGGGCAAGCAGGTGCTGCAGCGGATTGCACAGCTTTCGCATGACCGGCGGTTCCTGGGGAAGATCGTGTTTGTGGAGGATTACGACATCGACACCTGCCGGCACATGGTGCAGGGGGTGGACGTCTGGCTGAATACGCCCCGGCGGCCGCTGGAGGCGTCGGGGACCAGCGGGATGAAGACTGTGCTCAACGGCGGACTGAACCTGTCGATTCTCGATGGCTGGTGGGCCGAGGCGTACGACGGCTTCAATGGCTTCGCAATCGGCCATGGCGAGACGCACACGAACCACGAGATCCACGACGCCCGCGATGCGCAGTCGCTCTACGAGGTACTCGAGCAGGAGGTGATTCCGACGTTCTATGACCGGGACGAGAACGGCCTGCCGCATGGCTGGATCGCGCGGATGAAGCACTCGATTCTGACGCTGGGCTGGCGGTTCAGTGCCGACCGCATGGTGATGGATTACGTGCGGCGCTGCTACCTGCCGGCCGCGGGAGGAACGTCGAGCGCGATGCCATCGGAGTGATGAGTTGTGCGGATCAACCGCGCTGTGGACGATCTGCGGGATGCGCATCGGCCCAACCGCTTCCACGGGAAATCGATCTCAGCCCCCAAACCGGGGAAAAGGGACCTGACCCCTTTTCCAGGCGGCGGCCTCTTCGCTGTCGGAGGGGACCGATTTCACGTGGACGCGGAAGGTGCGTGAGGGGCCGCCAGGGGCTCCTTCCATGGTCTTCTGCACCACCTGGGCGGGAAGGGGAACGGTCTTGTTGACGTCGACAGCGGGAAGCAGCCACTCGGCATAGGTGCCGGTCTCGGTCTCGACCGTCACGTAGAACGCCAGGGTCCGCAGCGGCGAGAGATTGGTCAGTTTGCCCTGCACCTCCAGCCGGCTGCCTGCCTCGGAGACCTTGTTCACGGCCCCCATCTCGACGGTCGCCAGGTTTTCGTGGGTCAGCGAGAGTCCCCTGGGTTTCTCGGGGTCGAGCTGCACCTTCTGTTTCTTGAGGGCCGATTCGAGAGCCGTCCGGAACTCGCGGTTGATCTCTTCCGGAGATCTGCCAAACGCCCGCTGGAAATCGGCGTTCCGTTCCTCTTCGGTGGGACGCTGCAGGGGGGGCTTCCCGGAGAGCTGTCGGACATACTCCGCGTATTGGGGCTTGTACTTCGTCACCAGCAGCCAGTGCAGTCCCCAGGCCCGGCCGTACGCTTCGGTCGCGAGGTCATCCCCCTGGAACGAGGCGTCGTCCCCCAGCACGGTCGAGAACCCGACGTTGGACGCATCACGCACCTGCCGGGCGTACCGCGCGCTGACGAGGGCCGGGCCAATGTTGACCCGCCCCTGATTGGCCTCGCAGCCGGTCGCCAGTCCCTCGGCAAACCATCGCGGAATCGATGCGAGCCGGGGAAGCATCTGGTGATTGAACGACAGCTGATGAATGGCCTCGTGCAGGGGCGTTTCGAACGTGCGGCACTCGCTGAGGCGGATCGCCAGCATGTTGGTCAGTTCGGAATAGAACCCCAGCACCCGTCCCACCGAAAGCCCATTACCCCCTGTGATGGAGCGGGCGTATTTGTCGAAATCTTCCTGTGATTCGAAGATCAGTACGGGGAGTGGATGCGTGGGGGCCTGCGACCTGATCTTGGTCTCCCGCAGGAAGCTGACGAACGCCTTGTCGACGTTCTTGAAAAAGGTGGCGACCTGCACGAGGAAGTTCTTCGCCCGGGTTTCCCCCGTTCGCCCCAGAGGGCTGGCAACCACCAGCACATAAACGAATGGTTCTTTGACCAGCGTGTAGGTCACCTCGGCCCCGAACCGTTCGGTGAGGCGGGTGGCGATGGCCTCTCCCGAGAGGGGTTCGGGACCGTCGCTGAGTTTGCGGTCAGCCACCGCACCCTCTGGAACAAGCCGGTACTCCCCGTCGGCCAGCTCCAGCACGAGAGCCCCCTGGCCCGAGCCAACCAACCGGGCGACGATGGTCTCTTCTCCCCCCTCCGGAAGCCGAATGCGGAATTCGTCCGCCCAGAGCGTGGGAACACATCCCAGCCAGGCCAGGCCGACCCACAGCAGCCCGCGGAGTAATCGAGGAGCGTGCCAGAGCGTGGTGGCGGAACCCGATGAGAAACAGGGGAGTGCCGGTTGTTGGATCATGTCGCACCACGCCGCAAGAAGCGGGAAGAAGAGAGTCAAACCGGTGTGACGGAATGGCAGGGGGCGGGAGTCCATTCGGCGGCCGGACCGGGGAGTTGCGGGGCCCCCGCTGGCAAGTCCCGACGGAACAGGCTCGATGGACAATCGGGCGGGGGCTGGTAGAGAATACAGGAATGGCGGCCGGCGTGCCCCGGGAACAGGCGGAGCAGCGTCCGGCCCAGTGGTGTGGTCCCGGAAAATGGACCTGTCCCCTTTTTGCAAGACGATGGAACTGCGCGAGTTTGCCGACCGGGTGTTGTTCTCGGCCGATCTGGAGACGAAGCTGGCCCCGCAGAAGGGGACGTTCACCGACTTCGCTCCCGGACCGGCCGAACGGGTGCCATTGCCGGCCCGTCCACCCAACTTGCAGTTTTGTGAGCGGAAGGAGTCGCCGGCGATGCCGCACCCCGACACCTTCGCCGACCCCCTCCGGCGGGGGGTGGTGCACCACATCATGGCCAATCATGAGCTGCAGGCCCTGGAGGTCATGGCGTGGGTGCTGCGGGCGTTTCCCGACGCCCCCCCGGCGTTTCGGCTGGGACTGGCGGGCGTCATGGGGGATGAGCAGCGACACACGCGGCTGCACATGCAACGGTGTCGGGAACTGGGAGTCGAATTCGGCACCCTCAAGGTCAACCGGTACTTCTGGGGCAAGGCGCAGGAATTCACGTCACTGCTCGATTACCTGGCGGGGCTGCCGCTGACGTTTGAGGGGTGCAACCTCGACCATACGCTGGAGTTCGAACAGTGGTTCGAGGGGGTGGGAGACACGAAAAGTGCCGGGGTGATGCGGGCCATTCACCACGACGAGATCGAGCACGTCGGGTTTGGCTGGAGGTGGCTGCGGGCGCTGAAGGATCCGTCCCAGAGCGAGTGGGAGGCGTACGAGGCGCACCTGCACTGGCCGCTGCGCCCCGAGAAGAGCCGGGGGAAGACGTTTCACCGGGTGCCGCGCGAGGCGGCCGGGCTGAGTGAAGACTTCATCGAACGGCTGGAAGCGTTCGGAGGCCCCCCCTCGGCGGACCTTTCCTGAGAAACTGTGCCCCGGGAAACTGGACCCCGAGGCTGAATCTCTGGCTCACAAATTCCGAGGCCTGTGGTGTCGACAGAACGACCGGGTGTTGGAGAGGTCTCCATCGATGGCCTGGAGCGGACGGTTCTGGACGAGACTGTGAGTTGCCCTGGCAACAGAAATGGCCCGTGCGGAATTTCGCACGGGCCGCCCGGTGCCAGCCGTCGTCGGGGTGGAGACGGGTCAAATCCCCCCTGAATCCTTACCGCTGCACCTGGTCAATCGGGATCATGTTTTGGGGTTTTGTCCGTCCCGTGGTGGCATCCACCCAGGGGGATTTGGGAATGGACAGAGAGGGGTGATCGAAGGGAGGGAGACCCTGCGCAACGCGGGGGTCGGTGAGGGACTTCATCATCTCGATGACCGCCGGCCGTTGCGAGTCGGGGATGGCCGTCACTGGCTGCGGGTTGTAAGGCTCGGCTGGCAACATCGCCGGATGGATGAACGCATTCAGTTCGTCCCGGTTATTGCGAGGGCGCTCGTAGTGTTCCAGCACCATCTCAAGGTTCGGCTCGCTCCCGTCATGGAAGAATGGCGGGGTCAGCGCGATATTCCGCAGGGTCGAAGTCTTGAACGCCCCCATGACGACCGACCGCGCCGGGTCGTGTCGGCGGGAGAGTGAATAGGTCAGCGGAACCGGCCGATTCAACAATTCGGTAAACAGCCCCTGCCCAAAGCAGTTGGCCACACTCTGGATGGCCTCGGACTCACTGGTCAGATCAATCCGCACTTCACCTGCGTTGCCGGGGTCAAACCCTTCCCCGGGGGTATCCGCCGTGACCGAAAGGTTGTAGAAGCCCGAGTCGTAGAGTCGGGCGGCAAGATTGGGGCGGAAGAACATCGATTCGACCAGCACCGGTTCAACGCAGCCTTTCTCCCGCCGTTGCAGCCAGTTGACGAATTCATTGGTTTCGTTGTCGGCATTGACGGCATCGAGGGGGCCCTCGAATTCGAGAATGGGGCCGTAAATGGTCGCCTGGGTGGCTCCGGCGAACTCCGGAAGGTGGTGGCAATCGGCACAGGCGTGTTCACGGAACGCCTTGAACCCCTGCAGCAGCAGTTTGGTCCGCTGGTCCTTTTCGGTCGACTGGTGCAGGCGGTCCTCGTATTGGGGCCGGCCCAGTCGAATGTTGTCGAGAATCTGGTCGAACTCGCTTTGGTCCGAGATGAGGGTCTGTTCGTAGGCCATGATCGCGAGACCCCAGAAGAGGGAGAAATTCGCCTCGGTCTGCGTCAATCGGGGGTCGGTTCCCGTGGGGGCATCATGCTCGCCGCCGCGCGGGACCAGCAGATCCGAACAGAACTCGGGGCGGAACGCCCGCCGGATCAGTTCGCGATAGGTGATGTTCAGCCCCTTTCCCGTCTGTGTGCCCGGTTGGGGTGTGACGTACGGACCGAGCACGCTGTCGGTGCAGGCGACCCATTGATCGGCCAGTGGGCGGGGAGTGTGATTGAGCAGCTTGCGGGCCACGTGGTGATACTGGCGGCCGTACCAGGACATTTCGGTCGACAGCAACGGAGCGGTCGCCTGTGAGGCCAGGGCGGCGTTTGGAATCCGGACCAGAACCCGGCGCCAGACCCCGTTGCGGCAGACCCACTTGCCGACGCCATCGCGTCCCGCGTCGTCGCCGAGGTGATCGTATCCGTTGAACACACTGGTAGCCCGGCCATCGTGGAACAGCCGGTCGTGCAGCGCGGCATTCACCACGGTGGGGGCGTTTCTCCGGGAGGTCCCGCGGAGCAGGAAATCCCCCCCATCCACAGCCCTGGGGTTGTCCGGAGAGGCCGCCGCGGCCTGCTGATCATTTGCCAATTGCGATTCGTAGCGGGCGACCCGTTGGCCCAGCTTCCGTCGGGCTTCCTGGCGGCTCATTGCCAGGTTGGTGCTCCCGACCTCAGCCGCCTGGTTCGCCAGGATCAGCCCCGAGTTGCCCAGATCGATCAGGGTGCGAATCTGCTCGAGGGAAATTTCGGGCAATCCAGTCCCGCTGGCGGGATTCGCCAGACGTTGCCCGACACCCTGCCAGGCCTCCCTGCAGGCGGAGTCGGATCCGGTCAACTGGACGCGGTGAAGTTCGGAGTTCAGGCCCGTCCGGTCCGACTCACTCATGGTCTGACGGGACTCGTCGATTCGCCGGCTCGCTTGATGGAACGCCCTGGCCGACTGTTCGCGATAGAACTTGCCGAAGTCGATCATTCCTCCCCAGCGGTTTTCGAGGTACAGAATCCCCAGCGAGTCTTCGTAGGGAACGCTGTACTCACTCCCATCGGCCCGGTAGAGAATCCGGGGATCGGTGAATGGACCAAACGCCCGCATCGCCACCCCCAGGCTCTTGTCGCGGGCATCGGCCCCGGCCCGGTAATGGCATGAGGCACAGGCTGTCTGCCCATCACTGCCGACCCGTTGCTCCCAGAACCATGCTTTTCCGAGAGCCACCAAAGCCCGCGGATCGGCCACCACCTGGTCCGTACGACAGACCGAGTCGGCTTCGCTGACAATACATTCGGCGGCGGCACTCTTCCGCCGCTGAGGTGTCCAGAATGGCTGGCATCGCTGGGCTTCGGCCACCAGTTGGCGCGACTCAGCGAGGGTTCCCTTGATGTTGAGTTCCAGATCCTGCAATTGCTGACGCTCGCATCCTTCCGGAGGATGCGGCAGGATCTGCTGCTTGGTCATCGGGGTCGCGGGACAGTACCGCGGACCGTGTGATGTCTGGCACTGCGGACAGGTCTGCGCGGCGGTGGCCACGACCAGCATCCAGCCCAGCAGACCGCACGCTCCCAGGACTCCAAGTACGCTTTTCATGATGTGCAATACCTCGGGAATCAGGAGGGCCGGGGAAGATGGCTGTACCGCTGCGCATGGGTCGTTCCCAGCACCCTCAGCACACCTGAGAGAGTCTGGGCGGGATTCAATCCCACAGGCAGAGTTCCCCAGCGGTTGGTCAGGTCATTGCCGAATGTGAACATCGCCGCATGGCGCGAACGGTCCGCGTCGATCACCGGATCGGGGTCGCGGTAACCGAGCGCGACCCGCACCGACTCGATGTCTTCGGCCGTGCCGGTCAGGAAATACCATGGGGCCATGCCCGGTTCGGGCTCGTCTTCGTGGCGGATGCCAAACCTTCCGGCATAGTCGGCGAGGTCGGAGGGGCGGTCGCGTTCGGGATCGAGGGTCAGCGAGATCAGTCGGATGCCGGCCCCCAGTTCCCGCCGAAGCGGTTCCCGCAGGTCCTGCATTGCCTGGCTGCTGGCGGGGCAGACGCCGTTGCAGCGGACATACATGAAACTCAGCAGCACCTGGGAATCGCGGACGAGATCATCGTAGAGCCGAACTGCCCGACCCGATTGGGTGAACAGGGTGACGTTGGGGATCTGGTCGGAATGCCGGCTGCCCGGGGTGAGGAAGGCACTGGAGGTGCTGCCGGAGACAACACGCCGTTCGCGGGACTCGGGTTGTGAGCGGGCGAGGAGGCCGGCGGTACCCAGCCCCCCGGCCAAACCGAGCAGGGCCCGGCGCGAGGGACGGGAAGACTCTGGGGAATGACTGATGCTCATGACTGCACCTTCTTGCTTTCGTGGCAGCAGTGTTCGGGGCCGCGGAAGAACCAGTAGTCGGGGCGCACCTTCAATTGCGAATCGGGCGGAGGAGGACTGGCCGTGGCGCACTGCGGATCAGAGCTTCCGCAACGCGGATCCATCTGGAACATCATCCGCATGTCTTCGTGATTCAGGTTGTGGCAGTGGAACACGAAAGGGCCCTGGAAAGTCCGGAACCGCATCAGGATGTGGACCTCGGTGTTGGGGCCGAGGATCGTGTTGTCGTGCCTGATGCCGTAGTCCCAGACCGAGCTGTCAAACCCCAGTCCATTCCCCTGCGGATCAGGGGTATTCCCCCGGCCAAACGCCTCTTGCCAGCGTTGTTCCTCGAGGGGGGCGTCGGTCTCGTTCCAGCCGTCGTCTTTGAGAAACGGTTCGTACAATTCGGGGTGATAGTCGGGACGGCGGAGTGTGATCCGTTCACCGAGGTGATTTCGCCCCCGAATGAAAATCTGCTGGTGTGCCTCGAGGTGCAGATGGATGGGATGCCACCACCCGCCGCTCTTGTTCTTGAGGATCCAGAGTTCGGTGCTCCAGAGCTCGGGAACGGCATTCGCGATGCACGAGTCGTAGAACCGGCCGTTGATCTGCCAGGCCCCGCGGCCCCGTTCGAACACCAGTTCGCGCACCACAATCTTGCCCGGCGGCGGCAGCTCGATGGGGGTGAAGGGACGCAGCGGGGTGTCGGTCGTGAGGCGGGTGGAGACACGCGCCGCGGGAGCCGTCGGCACTTCACCGCCGCTCGGTGCGGGAGGAGTCTGGGCACCCTGGGGCAGTTCCACCTCAAATCGCATCAGAAACAAGGGGGCGTCTTTGTCGAGCGGGACGGCTCCCGTGTTGCCCCGGGGGAAATCCTGGGCGGCCACAATGTTGTCGCCGTGGCCCGGGCCACGGCCGTCTTTCTGGTTCAGCGTACTGACGACATAGACGTGGATCGTGCCATCGGGCTGACGATAGTCCTGCCATTCGGCCCGCCAACCGGAACCATCGACCAACTGGCTGAAATCCAGACAGATGTCGGCACGGTTCGCCATTCCCAGGAAGGCGGAGGTCTGCTCCCGGGGCTTGGAGAACAGCCAGCTGTCCCGGCCGAACCGCAGGAACCTGAGGACCTTGGGCTGGCGGGTGCGGGGATGCAGAACCCAGAACTCGACATCGAAGAAACGGGCCAGCGCACCGTTCAGCATCCGCAGCCAGTACGCCTCGGGGGCGACGCGCTTCCGCGGATAGGCCACCCCATTGACCAGCATGATGTTTCCCAGGGTCCCGTTGTGGTCAAACGGGTCGAAGTGCAGGCTGGCCTCTCCCCGGATCTTTTCACCGGGATTGTTGCGTTCATACTTTTCGATCTCGGATCGGATCACAGGCTGAATCTGATCCCGTTCGGTGATCTTGCAGAAACAGGCATCGCGCAGCACCAGCGGAATCTCATGGGCCCGGTCGGGCAGCAGTCCGTTCTGTTGCCACTCATCGAGTTCCTTGTCGCGCAGAAAGAAGAACCCGGACAGGCCCATCAGGGCGTTGTGCGCGGTCAGGTCTTCGGCATGGTCGTGGTACCACATCGTCGTGGGTGTGTCTTCGAACTCCCACTGTCCCGGCTGCTTCCGCCAATTCCCCAGTTCTCCCTCGACCTTCAGGGGAACCGGGTTCGGGTAGTAATAATCTTTCGATTCCGCGGGATGCTTGCCGGGTTCCGCCGGCAAGACCAGGAAGTTGGCATGGCCATCGGAATGTGCCGGTGCATGTCCCCCATGCTGATGCACCGAGATGTCGAGATGCAGCGCGGGGTCGATGTTGTTGGTGACACGCACCAGGTTGGGCTCTCCCAGACGCACTTCAAACGTTGGGCCGGGAACCATGGGATCGTTCGACTGGCCACCGACCGTGCGGGCCCCATAACCCAGCAGTCGGGTCATCCATCCGGGGATCACCTGCTTGACGAGATCCTTCGTCTGCATTTCGGCGTACTTCACCGGCACATCCGGCACCCGGTAAATGTCGTCCGGTCGACCCGGCGCTTGTTCACCCCATTGGGACTGCGCAGGAACCGTCTGTCCCGAACCCTCCTTCCAAAACCACTCCGGGGCCGTTCCTTGCACCACGGCTCCCACGGGGGGATTCGGGACAATCCCTCCCGGTCCCAGGGGGGCCGTCTGGACAACGGGGGGAACCGGCAGTTCTGCCACGAATTGGTCGATCTCCTCGGGCAGCAGCCGGGTGTGCAATTGCTCGCACCGTCGGTAGGTGCCCGGGGGCAAGGCTTCAGCCGGAGCCTGTGCCTGTGCGGCAGCCCCGAGGGCGGCGGCGGCTGCAGGGGCACCCGCTGCGCGCAGAAAATCTCTGCGATCCATAATTCCCCCAATCCAAAGAGACACTCGAAGCGATTCGCCAGACAAACGCTCGGCCCGTTTTCAACAGCCGAAATGACACAGCCACCGGAACGGATGTTTCCCTCCGGTCCCCACTCCAAGGACACACCATTCACGCCGGGTTGACTGGCAATGGCCCAAGAATTGCCTGAAAATCCTGCGCAGCCCCTTCTGTTTACCGAGTCCAAACATCTTTTGGCAATTGAAAACAGCTTTGCGGCGGTGGTTTTTTTCAAACCGTGCTGGTGACCTCGCAGAGACTGCAAAAACCTCACACACCGCGAATTGGGGGCCTCGGCTCAAGAATCATCCACGAAGTGTCGGTTCCAGATGGAGTGGCGTCGTATCAGGCGACTTGCCGGCGGGGCCCCGCGATGACCGTACAACGAATGTGGCAAAATCCTGACAAGCGTCTGCGCAATCCCCAGAAATCTCCCCGATTGACACGACGTTTTGATGGCCGATATTGTCGAAGAACGTTTCGTCTGTTCACTCCCGAAACGCATCTCCCCAAGTCCGTCGGACCACGACCATGCTCAGCCTGCTGGAAGATACCACTCCCGGCTCCCGAAGAGGGACCCGCCGTGAGGCGCTGCGCGTCGGCGGGCTGGCCCTTGGAGGACTCTCGCTGGCCGATCTGCTGGCCCACCGGGCCCAGGCGGCCCCCACGGCCGAAACCACTGTCAGCCGCTCCTTCGGGAAGGCCAAGTCGGTCATCGTCATCTTTTTGGGGGGCGGCCCTCCGCAGCACGAAACGTGGGATCCCAAGCCCGAGGCACCCCCCGAGATCCGGGGTGGGTTTGGCACGATCGCCTCCCAGACCCCCGGGATGTTCGTGGGGGAATTGATGCCCATGACCGCCCGGCACACCGACAAGATTGCCGTGCTGCGGGCGATGGTCACCAACGACAACGCCCATTCGACCAGCGGCTACCAGATGATGACCGGGGTGCCGCACGTCCCGCTCAACGTCGAAAACGCCGTCTCCCGCGCCCCCAACCTGGCCCCCCACTGGGGTTCGTTGGCGAAGTACCTCACCCGCGGGACCCGTCCCGGGTTTCCCCCCGCCGTCACACTGCCGAACCGGATCGCCAACGTGGGCGAAATCGTCTGGCCGGGGCAGATTGGCGGAGTGCTGGGTCCGCAATACGATCCGTGGCTGTTGACCTGCGATCCCTCGAAGCCCGATTTCCAGGTCCCCGATCTGGCACTGCCCGCGGATTTGCCTTCCGGACGCCTGGGAGAGCGGCTGGCACTGCTCGACCGGGTGAATGAACAGCTGGGGCGGGGGGCCGACTCAGCCGCTGTGAACGGATTCAACCGCCAGACGCAGCAGGCCCTGGAACTGCTTTCGGGAACGCGGGCCCGCGAGGCGTTCGACCTCTCCCGCGAAAGTGCCGCCACCCGTGACCGGTACGGCCGGACCCGCTGGGCACAAAGCGTGCTGCTGGCCCTCCGCCTGGTGGAAGCCGGGGTGTCGCTGGTGCAGATCAACTGGTGCAACATCGAGGGGGAACCCAACGCCGGCAGTTGGGATACGCACGACCGGCACAACGATCTGCTCAAGCGATTCCTGATGCCCTGGATGGACCAGGCCTACTCGGCCCTGTTGACCGACCTCTTTGAGCGGGGTTTGCTCGACGAGACCTTGGTGCTGTGGGTCGGTGAGTTCGGCCACACCCCCAAGTTCAACGCCAACGCCGGCCGTGATCACTGGGGCCACTGCTTCTCAGTCGCCCTGGCCGGGGGTGGTGTCCGCGGCGGAGTGGTGCATGGCAAATCGGATGGCCAGGCGGCCTTCCCGGTCTCGGGACGGGTTGAGCCCCGCGATCTGCACGCCACCCTCTTCCACTGTCTGGGCTATCCTCCCGACACCGAACTGCACGACACCGAAGGACGCCCCCATCCCCTCAGCCGGGGCCGGGTCATCGACGAGATTCTGTAGGCTCCCTGCAGCTTCGGCCGAGTCACTCACGGAGCTTGCGGCTGTGCCAGGGAGGGGCTGGAAAGGCCACTTCAGAGCGAGGGCGCGGATGGGAACTTCCCGGGGTTCATACTTTTTTATTTGACGGCGGGAAATCGGACGGCGTTCTCCTCAACAGTGATGGTCCCCTTCGCAACCAGACCGCGGACAACCATTTGAATCTCGGTCGCCGAGAGTTGTTTGTGGAAAAGATGTGCAATCGTGTTGGACAGCTTCTCGACCGTTTTGGGGCGGGGATATTTGGGGTCCTGAAACCGCTGCCGAACCAGTTGAATGCGTTCGGCGCTCGTCAGAGTGGATGCATCGAAGGGTTGTTTTTTTTCCGGACTGGGCTGGGCGATGGAGAGTGATCCCGCCGAAGAGGGCCGACCGGAGATTTCTTCGATTGTGGGGACTCGCTCGACCTTGACCTGTCGTGATCTCAGGTGGGCGATCAACGGGTCAAATCCCGTATCTTTCGACACGATATGGAACTGGGCCGCGGGATGGCTGCCGAGCAGTTGTCCGATGTAAAAGGCAATGTGGAAATCGAGGGCGTTCGATCCATTCCCCGAAATCTTGACATATTCTGCCCTGGCGCCCAGTCGCTGCAGCCACTCGGCGATTTCAAACGGAATCTTGCTTTGGCTGGCTCCCACAAAAATCACGATCCGAAAGTGCTCACCCATCACGGAAGCCAACTTGTCGGGCTGAACATTTTCGAAATCAATCAGTACAATCTGTGTTCGCATCTCGGTGATGAATTCAGTGACGGCGCATCCTTGGGAAATCGCGATCACATTCTAATAACTTGCACACCGGTCGAATTCAAGCTTTAGCCACCCCGCGTGGAAGAATATTTTCCAGCAATCGCTTTCTTTTCACGCCAGTTCCATCACGGATCACGGTCTCACTCACTGAGCGCTCGCCGACAAAAGTGTCGCCCGTTCCATCAGATCAACGGAATTCGGGACAATCATCCCGGGCCCCATTCGGCTGGCACGGATCGGACTACGGAAATCCGCCGGACCCTACAGCGTCTTCAAATACTCCAGCACCGCCCGTTTTTCCTTTTCCGTCAGATCATTGACGAACAGGTGGCCGGCAGCGCTCTTTCCCTTTTTGCGTGTATCGAAATATTCACGCCGCTCATCGGCACGCTGTACTGTGGAGGGAAGTTCGTCCAGGGCCTCGATTTCGAGCCCGAGTTTCTGATGGTCGTACCCATGCAGGGACCGCCGCCAGACTACGGGGCGCTGCTCGGGATGCAGCAGGTGCCACAGGGTGGGGACCGACCCGTTGTGGAAGTAGGGGGCTGAGGCCCAGATCCCGTTCAGCGGCGGGGCGACATAGCCGGTCGGTTCGAGGTTGTACTCGTGCTTGCCATAGTCGCCAAACCAGCTCTTGTGCATCGACTGACGGAAATCATCCGAAAGGCTGTGCAGCCGGACGGGGTCGGTACCGATCTCGGCAATCGGGATCATTTTCTCGGGGGACTTCAGCCCGGGCCCCTGCGGACCATGGCACCGCACGCAGTGCGTCTCGAAGGCCTGTTTCCCCACCGCTGCCAGCGAACTGTCAATCGCACCGGTGTAGGGGGGAGGCTGCAGCGATTCGATCCAGGCAAGGATATCGGCGAATTCCCCTTCCCAGCTCTTGATCGTCTCGCCGCTGTTCTGGGGGACCAGCGTGAACTGCAGCAGCGGACGGGGGCCTTTTTCGGCTGAGCCCTCACAATACAGCAGCCGTTTACGGCTGACGTTCCAGAACGCCGGGGCGTCCATATCGTGATGCACAAACCCCGGCAGGCGCAGGTTGAGCCGCGAGTTCAGTTCGAGATCTCGCAGGCCCCACAGGGCGACGCCGAACATCACAGCATTCGTGGTGCCGCGAGTGGTTCCCAGGGGCATGCGGGACCGGCCGAATTCCATGTGCCGGGGGGCCAGCCCCCGGGAGTGCTTGGCCAGGCGGATGTCATCGGTGAGGGTCTCCAGATTGAACAGGCTGTTGCCTGCTCCCAGGACCACCCGGCCCTCGACCGAACCGGTGTGGCAGGCGAGGCAATTCATTGCCCAGCCCCCCTTGCCGTCGGAGGTGTAGCCCAGAGGGGGGCCCGACCCTTCACTTCCCGGACGTTCCATCAATCCGTAGCGTTCGAACGCCAGGCGGCGGCGTTCGGATGGAGAGGCGTCGGCCGCCTGTTGCTTCAGGGATTCGGGCCAGACGGTCCAGAGATCGTTGAAGAGTGCTTCGGGAAAATCGGCAGGAACATACGGCTTGGTCGTCACCAGCCGGAAACCGCGCTCGGACGGCGTTTCTCCCTCGACCGCGGCAGGGGTGGGCATCGCGCGGGCCGGTTCGGCGGCCGAACAGGGGCGATCTCCCAACCCTCCCGACAGTACCAGGGGGCACAGCAGCAGCAGGTGAAGGCGCAACGTCATGACTCGAATCCCGTAGGTCAACCCGACTGACCGGAAATCATAGTCGATCTTCACACCCCGTCACGTGTTCGGCCGTTGGACGGGGGGGACAGCCTGCCCGGGGATCCGTCTTCGGCCGCGTCGACCACCTTCAGCGGTCGCTGTAGAACCGGGTGGTTTCTTCGTCTTCGAGCGGTTCGATGTCGGTCGCAGTCACCTGGGCTTTCAGCCGCAGGGCTCCCGGTTTCTCTCCCATCACCGTCACGGTGTACACCGCCCGCGCCCCGGGCTTCAGTTGGGGAACCTGGGCGAAGGCGACCAACGCCTGGTCGGCTCCCCAACGGGAGGGGCCGGTCGCTTCAACCAGGCGGACTCCCGTCGGCAGTTCGAGCAGCAGACGCACCGACTGGGCCGGAGCCGAACCGTCGTTTCGCACCACGACCCGCCAGGTCGTTTCGGATCCCACTTCGACCGGATCGGCATCTTCCGAAATGTCGAGTTCCAACCGGGGGGCGGTCTCGACCTGGGTCTGAACTTCGAGGGTTTCCCCGTCGCCAAATTCGCTGGTCCATTCGGCGGTGTGGGTGACCAGCCCCGGCTGTCGGGCGACCAACCGGGCCGTGACTTCGGTGGCCGCGCCTCCTCCCAGATCGGCGATCTGCCAGACCACCGAGCGGTTCTCGGGCTCCCATTCTCCTCCGTCACTGGCCGATTCGAAGTCGAACCCGGGGGCCACCTGCATCTGCAGGGTCACTCCACTGACGGGAGCCTGGCTGGAGTTCCGCAGCCGCAGTGCATAGTTCGCCGGCCGGTCCACGAGGCGGCGGGAGGGGCCGACAAGATCAAATTGCAGCCGGGCCCCCAGCACCTGCACGGCGGCGGTCGCCGTGCGGGCGGGGGCACCGCGGGCCGAGGTCAAGACCTGCACCTGTTGGGGCCCGGTGGCCACCACCGACAGCGGCAGCCGCAGCGTGCGTGATTCGCCGGCCCGCAGCGATCCCAACGCGAGGCGAAACTGCCGTCCCTTCGCATGCATCAGTCCATCGGTCAGCTCGACCTCAGCCAGGACCTGGCGGGCCCCCCCTTCACCGCTGTTGGTGACCTCCAACAAGGCGGTCAGACTGTCGCCGGCGATAACCGCTGCGGGAACCGCCAGTGTGGCTTCGACCAACGGCTGGAGAATCTGCCGGGTACGGGTGGTGGTCTGTGTGCTGGTGACACTCGCCAGGCACGCGGCCTCTCCCGCCGAGAGGGCGCGCACCGTCAGATCGATCGTCAGGGCGGCCTGAGGCGCGACCCGGGGCAGAGTCCAGAGCAGGACCTGTCCCTGCCGACGCGGCGGCAGATTCGCCTGACGGAATTCCAGCGATTCGGCCAGCACCGCCCGCACCACCACATCGGTCGCCTCGAAGGCACTGCTGTTGCGGATCGTGAGCGTGGCCCGACCGGTCGCCCCCACGGAAAGGCCCTCTTCCAGTTGCCAGTCGACCGTCAGGCCGGCCGGTTGATGGTCGACCGCGGCTCCCTCAGCCAATCGGGGAGTGGTCGGGATGCTGAACGCCGGGTCGCGGGACGGACGATTCGCCACCGGGACAGTCCGCGTGGGGATCCGCCCTGGGGGGGCCCCTTCTTCCACGGGCTCTTCGGGTTCCCTATCCAGCTGCTCCGCTTCACTCACCTCGGGCGCGCCGGCGACCTCGTCGGGAGTCGCGACCAGAGATTGCGGTGCGTTCGTCTCCTCGACTTGATTGGCGTCGGGCAGGTGGTCTTCGGGCAGCGGGTCACTCTCTTCCGCTTCCGAATAGGAGTCAGAACGGAGTCGCCCACGGGGAATCGGGGGGGAGTCCGGTGACGGCTGGGCCGGAACGGATTCCCGATCGAGTGCCATTTCTTCTTCATCACTCCCCGGGGGGGCCGGCACATCGATGACGACGGCATTCCCGTTCCCCACCTGTTCTTCCGTGCGCAGGGTGGGCACTTCGGTTTCCGCAGCCCTTAAGGCTGTTTGCCCAGCGCCGTTCCCGGTTGGTGGGGGTGGGTTCGGCAACTCGACCGGTGCGGAGGGGGACTGCAGGGCGTGCCCCACCTGGGGGCGGGCCTTGCCGGTGACCCGGTCGAGGGCGTTTCGGAGGGGGTTGGGCGAAGCGGCTGCGGGGCGTGTGGGGGGGGGCGTCTCGCGAATCGGGGCCGAGCCGGGGGCTGGTTTGCGAGTCGTCGTCGACGTTCCGTCGGCCGGTACCGAGGTTTTCTTGCGGGAGAAAAAGTGGAGGCCGCCAAGGCCGGGCTTGGATGGAGGGGCGGCCCAGAGTGGTGAGGGAATGCCTCCCGCCGCCAGGCAGGCCACCAGTGCGATCACCAGGGATCGACGGAGAGCGGCGGGCATGCGGGGGTTCTCCGAAAGCAGGTCGGTCGCCGTAGGCAGACTGTTCAGAATCTGGGCACAGGGGACCTTGGACCAATCCCGTTCCGGGCGTATCGGTAAAAACGATGTTTCTTCTGCAGACGAAATCAAGGATTTCAACGATCTGGCGAATTGTTCCCGGGAAACCGGTGTTGAATTCCCTGCTCCCTTCAGAGACACTGCCAACCCACGGGAGAGTCCCGTGGAATCGAATGCCCGCCCGGCGCCTTCCCCAGGCGTCTCTCCCCCTCCTCCGGGAATTGCCGCATGCGATCCTTCCCCTCTCTGGGGTTGTGGTGCTGTCTGTCCACCACCCTGATTGGAACCCTGCTCATGGCCGGTCCTCCCGCATCGTCGACTCCCGGTGTTGCCGTTGCCCAGACGGCTGGGGGCGCTGCGGCCAATGCCGCTCCGGCTGTCGCCGAGATCAACGGGAGGCTTCCTCCCGGGTACGAGCGTCCCGCCCCCAACCCGCGTCAGTCGCGCAGCGTGGTGATGTCGCGGAATGGCATGGCCGCCACGAGCCAACCCCTCGCCGTCCAGGCCGCCCTGCGGGTCTTGCAGGCTGGGGGGAATGCCGCCGACGCCGCCATTGCCGCGAGTGCCGTGATCGGGGCCACAGAACCGATGAGTTGCGGCATCGGCGGCGACCTGTTTGTGCTGTACTGGGATGCCGAGTCACGCACGCTGCATGGACTGAACTCCTCGGGGCGCAGTCCGCGGGCCCTGTCGCGCGAGAAGTTCCATGAACTGGGGCATGCCGACATTCCGGTGTTCGGTCCCCTGAGCTGGTCGGTCCCGGGCTGTGTCGACGGCTGGGAAGAACTGCGCACCCGGTTTGGCTCGAAGCCGCTGCCGGAACTGCTGCAGCCGGCCATCGAATACTGCGAAGAGGGCTTCCCGGTCTCGGAGGTCATCGCGGCCAGTTGGCAGGGGTCGGACAAGAGTCTGTCGGAATGGCCCGACTCGGCCGAGACCTATCTGCCCGAAGGGCGGGCTCCGCTGGCGGGGGAAGTCTTCCGCAATCCGCGCCTGGCGCAGTCGTACCGTCTGATTGCGGAACAGGGACGCGACGCGTTTTACAAGGGGCGCATCGCCCGGCGCATCGTGGAATTCAGTGAGAAAAACGGGGGCTTCCTCACCCTCGAAGACTTCAGCCAACACACCAGCACCTGGATCGAACCGGTCGCCACCAACTACCGGGGCTACGACGTCTGGGAACTCCCCCCCAATGGCCAGGGAATCGCCGCGCTGCAGATGCTGAATGTGCTGGAGGCGTACGACCTGAAGAAACTGGGGCCCCAGAGTCCCGAATATCTGCACCTGCTGATCGAGGCGAAGAAACTCGCCTTCGCCGACCGGGCCCGGTTCTATGCCGATCCCGAGTTCGCCGAAGTCCCCGTGGCCGAGCTCATTTCCAAAGACTATGCCGCCCGGCAGCGCCGCCGGATCGATCCCGACAAGGCGGCCACCGACGTCCCCCCGGGGGATCCGAAGCTCTCGCAGAGCGACACGATCTATCTGACCGTGGTTGATTCGGAACGCAACTGCTGCTCCTTCATCCAGAGCATCTACCACGGATTCGGGTCGCAGGTGGTGCCGGGAGATGTCGGCTTCGCCCTGCAGAACCGGGGGACCCTGTTCTCTCTCGACCCGGCACATCCCAACACCTTCGAGCCTGGCAAACGCCCCTTCCACACCATCATCCCCGCGTTTGTCACGCGCGAAGGGGAACCCTGGCTTTGCTTTGGGGTGATGGGGGGCGACATGCAGCCCCAAGGGCATGTGCAGATCCTGGTGAACATGATCGACTTCGGGATGAACGTGCAGGAAGCGGGGGACGCGGCCCGGGTGCAGCATATTGGCTCGGCCACTCCCACCGGTCAGCCGATGGATCCCGAGGGGGGGACGGTACAGGTCGAGGCGGGCATTCCCGAGATCACCCGTGAAGCACTGCGCGCCAAGGGTCATAAAGTGGTGAAGGCGGTCGGCTCGTTCGGAGGCTACCAGGCGATCCAGATCGACATGAAGAATGGCGTGCTCCACGGGGGGACCGATCCGCGCAAGGACGGGGCTGCGGCTGGCTACTAGCCTGGGGCACGCTTGCGGATTGCACGATTGCCGGGAAGACTAACACCACGACGGCTGTGTTGCCGCGTCCCTGCGGTGGTTTCCCCGCCAGTCTCTCGCCCCACCCTCGCGGTGGTCTCGCCGCCATGTCGCTCGCCCGCACTCCCCTGTTTGATTGGCATGCCGCGCACGGCGGCCGCCTGGTCGACTTCGCCGGCTGGGAAATGCCCGTGCAGTACACGTCGATCGTCCCCGAGCACAAGGCGGTCCGCACCGCCGCCGGTCTGTTCGACATCGCCCACATGGGCCGGCTGTACTTTCGTGGTCCCCAGGCGGCCGAAGCGCTCGAGTCGCTGCTGACCAACGACGTCCTCTCGCTGCAGCCCGGGCAGGTCCGCTATTCGCTGCTGACCAACGACAGCGGCGGCATCCTCGACGATGTGCTGGTCTATCGTCTGGCCCACGAGCACCTGCTGGTGGTGAATGCCTCGAATCGGCTGAAAGTGGTGGGCTGGATCCAGCGGCACCTCGGCGCGTTCGACGTCACGCTGCACGACGAGACCACCACCCGGTTCATGCTCGCCCTGCAGGGACCCCGGGCTCTCGAGCTGCTGCAGCCGTTCGTCCCGCAGCCGCTCGCCCCGCTCAAGTATTACTCCGCGATCGAGACCACGATTGGATCCGCCCCAGCCCTGGTCAGCCGCACCGGCTACACGGGAGAAGATGGCTTCGAGATCATCGTTCCCAACGCCGCCGCCGTCGACCTGTGGGAACGTCTCATCGCCGCCGGGGCCGGGGTGGGTTTGCTCCCCTGTGGGCTGGGCTGCCGCGATACCCTGCGGCTGGAGGCCGCCATGCCGCTGTACGGGCATGAGCTCAACGAGCAGATCGATCCCCTCTCTGCCGGCCTGAAGTTCGCCGTGAAGCTGGAGGGACGCAGCTTCCCCGGTCATCCCTCCCTTGTGGCGCGGCAGCGCGACACCAGTCTGCCCCGCCGTGTCGGCTTGCGGCTGGCCGGTCGCCGGATTGCCCGCGAAGGAACCGTGGTGCATTTCGGCGGGAGTGCCGTGGGGCAGGTCACCAGCGGCACCTTTTCCCCCACCCTCGAACAGTCTCTGGCGATGGCGTATGTGACCCCCGAGGCGTCTGCTGTGGGAACCCAGGTGACGGTCGACATCCGCGGCCAGCATGAACCTGCCGAAGTGGTGAAACTGCCGTTTTACAAGCGGGTCGCGAGTGCGAAGTAGCGGGCCCGCTCCGGCCGTTCCGGTCGTATGGGCGTCCTCTTTTTGTGGTTCCCTTTTTTTCAGAGTGAGCCCACGCATGGTCCAGCTGGTTGCCACGGGACACGTCTCCCCCCCTATCGCCGAGCCCCCCCGCGAGCGGGTGGCCGCCTTCACGAGTCTGTTCGTGGCCCGGTCGGGCACGGTCGTGTGCGGGTTCCAGCTGGGTTCAGCCAAGCATGCCGTCGACTGCACACTGCGGCTCTGTCACTCGACCGATGGAGGCTCGACCTGGAGTGTGCTGACCCCGCGGTTTCCCACCGCCATCGACGGGGTCCCCGGCTCGCTGGCGGGGGCCGAGATTGTCGAGCCGACCCCCGGCACATGGCTGCTGTTCAGCACGTGGTTCGACCGCTCTGATCCCGACCGGCCTCTGTTCAATCCGGAGACCGAGGGGTTGCTGAAGAGCCGGCAGGTGGTCTCGGTTTCGACCGATGCCGGGATGAACTGGAGCCCCTGGCGGACGATTCCCACCCCCGGGCTCGCGGGCTGTGCGGCGACGGGACCCGCCCTGCGCGGACCAGGGGGTGAAGTCGGCTTCGCGTTCGAAAGCTTCAAGGAGTTCGACGATCCCGCCCCAGCCCGTCACGGGGCCTGGCTGACGGTGTCGCGCGATGGAGGGGCCACGTTTCCGGAACTGCATCTGGTGGCCCAGGATCCCGCCCACCAGGTCTACTATTGGGACCAGCGACTTTGCCCAGGGGGCGAGACTGGCAGTTACGTCGCCCTGTTCTGGACGCATGACCGCCAGACGCAGCGGGATCTGCCGGTGCATATCGTGCATGGTCAGTTGGGCCAGCCGGCGTGGCAGACGCCGGTGTCGACTGGAGTCATCGGCCAGATTGCGGCCCCGCTGGTCTTGCCGGACGGGCGGCTGCTGATGTTCGTGGTCGACCGCAACTCTCCGGCGACCATGTCGCTCTGGGTCTCATCCGATCAGGGGCGCACCTGGCCCGCCAGCGAGCGGGTGGTGGTCTACGCCCACGACGAGCAGGCCCGGCTCACGCAGGGGGCCGAGAACGTCGACTTCGCCGAGTACTGGGAAGACATGCGCCGCTGGACCTTCGGACATCCCGCCTTGCGGCTGTTGCCCGACGGGAACGTGCTGGCGGTATGGTACGCCGGCGTGCCGGGCTCCATGGGAATCCGTTGGGCGCGCCTGCACCCGTAAAAGGGGGGATTGCAGCTCGTTTCTGGGGGGGGGGGCCGGAAAAACGAGCTGCGTCCCCTTATTCGGCGAGCCGTTCCAGCCGCGCCGGTGTCCGGAACCATGCCTGCCCCGCCGTCGCCCGCAGCTCGGCCACCAGTTCCACCTCGGGCTGCTCTTCGCCCACCTCAAACTCGCACGCCAGCTCGGTCCAGCCGGTGGTCCCAACCAGTCCCGTTTCCCGGTTTTGTCCCGAGAGCCGCAGCCCCGCCCCCGGGCCCCGCTCATCCCCCTCGCGCGGCACCACCCCCTCCACGCGGGCCCAGAGCGTCACGCGGTAATTCCCCGCCGGCAGGCGCACCCGCTTCCGCCACGACGCCACGCAATCTCCCGATTCGCCGACACTCACGGTGCCGACCATCACCGGGACCGGCTCGGGCTGCGGCGGTGATTCCGCTTCCGGTTCGATGGGGATGTCGGCCGCAGGGTCGGGGGTTGGACGGGCAGAGTTTTCCTGTGGCTGATCCTCGTTGGCTGGTTCTGACGAAGTCTCCTTCGGAACCGCTTCTGCCTCTTCTATGTTGGCTGTTGCGGCTCCGGGCTCCCCGGCGGGTGTCTCGGGCGATGGCTGGTCCCCGGGGGGGAGGGGATCCCCCGGCTCTGCCCCATGGGCCGCATCCTCGGTCTCTTTCTGGGGAAACCAGCCGGCCAACAGCACGGGGCGGCTTACATCGGGCGCTTCGGTCTCGGGTTCCGGTGGGGCAGGGGGCTCCAGTTGGTCTGGTTCGGTCAGTTTGCGGGCGGCACTCACCCAGCGCGCCTCCAGCCGGTTCCGCCACTCTTCCCGCCAGTCGTCGGTCCGCCGGCCCAGTTCGGGGTCGATCTCGGCCAGCGCCGGTTGCAGTCGCTGCTGCAGTCGTTCCACGCGCGCGACCAGCTCCTGCACATCCAGCCTCGCGAGGGTCTCCCGCACCACCTCGCGGTACGCACGCCGGCCCGCTTCGTCTTGGGCCCAGACCGCTTCCGGCACCAGGCCCCCCAGGTTGAGGAAGAGGGGAAACTCGGGGTCTCCAAACGTCTGGTCCATCCCATGCGGCAGGAAATAAGCCTTTCCGCTGGGGGGATCGAAGTAGATCCGGTAGTTGTTCCGATTGCCGCAGTAACCATCCCAATGGGCGACCAGCAGCTCGAACGCCATGAACTGGTGAAACGCGGGAACGTCGAGCGTCGCGGCGACCCGGTCAGCACGCAGCACCGGGTCGGGTTCCTGACACGCCGCGACCAGCTCTCGCAGGTCGGCCCGATCGTCGGGGCCGCGACCTTCGTCCCGTTCGAGTTCGGCATCGATCTCCTGGCAGAACCCGCCGTCGTAGAGGTTTCCCCCGGGATGGGTGAAGTTCCGCCGCAGAAAGTTGCGGTAGAATCCTTCTTTGATGTCTCTTATACACATATCTTATTTG
>JBKDUK010000098.1:0-8138 GCA_046339535.1 Planctomycetaceae bacterium
CCCGCCAGGTCAGCCACGGCCCGGGCGGCCGCGAGCTTTTTCTTTTCCCAGCCAGTGCCCGTGACAGGCGACAGCCCGGGGGCCGACTTCGCCCCCCCCACGTACTTCTGCACCAGGTGGATCAGCGCCACGGGGACATACACCCGCACGCCATCCTTGAATTCCAGCACCAGGTGCTCTTCCTGCTGGTCTCCCTTGGCCATCAGTTGCAGGCCGCGGTAGCGCGCGATGCCCTTGGTGAGGTGCACCACCAGGTCCCCCTCACGCAGATCGAGGAAGCTGTCGATCGCCCGCGTCGGGGTGGAGGAGGTCTGTTTGCGGGTGGCCCGTCGCACCTCCCGGCGGTGGAACAGCTCGTGATCTCCCAGCACCACCAGTTGCTGCTGCACGAGGCGGAACCCCCGCATCAGTCTCCCTTCGCACAACTGCAGCCGACCACTTTGCCCGACACGCGACGGTGCGAACAGCTCGCGCACCCGCTGCAGTTCCCCGGCGTTGTGGCAGGCCAGCAGCACCCGCTCGTCCGGCAGCTCGGCCTGGTCCCCCGCCACAATCCGGTCGAGTTCCTCAACCACCTGCGCCACGGGGGCCTGGAACTTCTCGATCGATTCGGTCCGCAGGTGGCAGGCGGTGGCATAACCGTGTTCCGAGATGGCCGAGACCACGACCTGCGGATGCCGGTTCAGCCGCGACATCGCCCCATCGACGCTGAAGTACCCCCGGGGATTCTCCAGCCGCTGCAGGTATTGCCGCCCCTCGTGATGAATCTCCACCAGGTCGACCAGCGCCACCCAGCTTCCCGCCGGCAGCCAGTCGGCCGCATGGCTTTCACCCAGAATCGCGGCGGGTGCGGGGCCCGACCGCCGGCGGGCGTATTGCGACAGGGCAATCAGTGCCTCGTCGTCATCGTCTCCGGCTTCCTCCTCGGCCTCGTCGTCGGTCGCCGCCGCGGGGCGGGCCACCGTCAGCAGCGACAGACTGCTCAGCGATTCAATCTTGCGCTGGGTCTGGGCGTCAAACCGCCGCAGCGATTCGATCTCATCCCCGAAAAACTCAATCCGCACGGGATCGGTCTCGGCATAGGGGAACAAATCGAGGATTCCACCATGCATGCAGAATTCCCCGGGCAGTTCGATCGCCGGGACCCGGGTGAAACCCCGCTCCAGCAGCCAGCGCACCAGCCCTTCCGGATCATGCGTCTCTCCCACCTTGAGGGTGCGGGTGGATTTCTGCAGCTCTTCCGCGCTGGGGACAGGCTGCAGCAGCGACGCGATGCTGGCCACCACCACCCGCCGCGGCCCGCCGGGTGACGCTGCCTGGGGGGAACTGGCCGGTTCCTCCGCCGTTGTCGCCCCCCGCTTCTGCCGCAACATCCCCCGGATCCCTGGTTTCGGGGGAGGGGCCGCCGCAGTGACCGCCGGAGCCGTGGTCGTCGCCGGGCGCGACAGTTCCCGTAGCACCCGCAGGCGACCCGCGTAGACCGGGTCATCGGCCCGTTCCTCGGAGGGGACCGACTCCCACGCGGGGAAGACCAGTGGAGTCTGAGCGGCAAACCCCGCCAGATCCCCGGCGAAATCGTCCACCTCCCGCGCGTGGGCCAGCACCACCAGCAACACCGGACCGCCGTCGGGTCGTTCACTGGCGGCCCTCTCCGCAACGGCACGGGGTGCGTTCTTCTGTGGCTCGGTCCGGTCTCCCGCCGTCGGGGAGGGGGGCAGCAGAGCCGCACAGGCGAGAGCGCTCGCCGATCCCCAGACACCGTCAATCAGGCCCGTCTGGCCGGCAGCGAGGGCCGCGCGCACCTCGGCAAACCCCGGAGACTCCCGCACCAGGGGGGGCAGATCGGACAGTTGCAGCACGGAGGGAGGACGCTTCGCGGGCATGGCGGTTCGGCCCGAGTATATCGCACTCGCCGCGGGTCGGGGATGTTGCCGGGCCGGGGACTTGCGAGACGAAGCCTCATGACCAGTCGGTGATCACGTGCCCTTCACTCAACCGCCTCGGCAATTGCTGGAATTCGTCGTGGTATTCCTGCTGCGGATCAACCCCCAGGTGCGACAGGATGGTCGCCGTGAGATCCGCAGGAGTCACCGGCTTGTCGACCACATAGCCGGCGTTGGAGTTGGTGGCCCCGTACACCTGCCCTCCCCGAACACCACCCCCCGCCACCAAAGCGGTGAAGGCGTGCGGCCAATGGTCGCGCCCCGAGGGGCGGGTGTTGCTGCTTTGGCTGAACTGCCCCAGCTTGGGAGTTCGCCCAAATTCTCCCACGGCCACCACCAACGTCGACTCCAGCAGGCCCCGGTCGTGCAGGTCGGCCAGAAAGGTGGGAAAGACCTGATCGAACAGAGGACAGAGCAATCCCTTGAGCTTGGCGAAGTTCTCCTGATGGGTGTCCCAGCAGGTGTTCACGCCGTCGATTTTGGTTTCGTCTTCCCAGTTGACCGTGATCAGCGGCACCCCCGCCTCGACCAGACGCCGCGCGGCGAGCAGGCTCTGCCCGACCGCCGAGGAGCCGTATGCCTCGCGGGTGGCAACGCTTTCCTCCGACAGATCCAGCCGGTCGGCCGTGCGGTGCCGCAGCAGGGAGTAGGCCGATTCGGCACTCAGCCGGAACTCCTCGATGGCTCGCGAGGTGCGCGGGCCCGCCTGCCGCTCGACTTCGGTCAGCAGTGCCCGGCGTTCGGCCAGTCGGCTCCAGGGAGCCTGCGGATCGAGCCGCAGGCCCGATGCGGCGAGAGACGAGTCATCCAGACGTCCCTGGATCAACAGGGGGTTGAATCGTTCCCCCATGCGTCCCCCGGACTGGCCGGCGATCCGTTTGGATTGACCGGGAAACTGCAGGAACCAGGGAAGCACCACCGATGGAGGGAGCCCCTCGGACGAGGGGGCATACCGCATCGCCAGCGAACTGAGGGCGGGCCAATCTTCGGGTGTCGCCTGATCGGTCACTGGGGGGCCCTGGTACTCCCGCCCGGTGAAGACCTCACTGCAGGCGGGGCCGTGGACGTTCATGCGGTGGGTCATCGACCGCACGAGGCAGAGGTGTTGCAGTTGGGTGGCGAGGCGCGGGAGGTGCTCGCAGATCTGAATGCCCGGGACGGAAGTGGCGATCGGTTCGAACTCGCCGCGCACTTCGCGTGGGGCCCGCGGCTTCATATCCCAGAGATCGACCTGTGACGGACCGCCGAAGAGGAACAGGAACACGCACGAGCGGGCCCGGGGAGTTGGAGCCGCCCCCGAGGCCCCACGAGAGGCGGCCGTGAGAAGTCCGCTCCCGGCGGCACCCAGCCCCGCGACGCTCAGCAAGTCCCGGCGGTTCATCGAAGCGGTTTCTGTACGAGGGGGGAGTTCATCCAACCGTTCTGAACGTGTTGCGGATGATAACCGGGGACGGGTATCGGCTCCACCGGCAGAGGAGCGGCCCGGGGGCCGTTGGGGGGAGGAAACGAGGGGCGGGGCGGCCGGGGGCTGCAAATCGGCGAAGGGGGGCAAAGTGGGAAACCGCCGGGCCGGTCGGATGGCTGAGGAATGTCGGTCCCCAGTGTGGGGCCCGTGCGGAGTGGCGGGGAAAACCAGCCATTTTTCCCGCGATTTTCGCGACTTTCCAAAAAATCTGCCAAATCCTGCAAATCATTATTGACGGCCCAAAATGCCCCGCTAAAGTGGGGGCCGTTGTGGGACTCAGTGGGACCCTGTGGGAGAAAGTGGTGGCGTATGGCCCTGTCGGGGACTTTTCCCCGATCGCTGGACGACAAGCTTCGGCTGGCGATTCCCAAGCGGCTCCTCGAGGATTTCGGGGAGGCCGGGCTGACGCATTTCCATTTCGCCCCGGGGACCGAGAAGTCGCTGCTGCTGTACTCTCCGAAAGGATTCGAGAGGCTGTCGCGGCGTGTGAGTCGGCTGTCCAATCGTCCGCAGGTGCGGGCGTACAAGCGAGTCTTCTACGCGAATGCGGAGAAGGTCGAACTCGACTCGCAGGGTCGCATCCGGATTCCGGAGCGGCTGGTGGAGTTTGCCGGGATCACCAGGGAAGTTGTGATTCTCGGTGTGCACGATCACGCGGAAGTGTGGGATGCCACCGCGTGGAGTGACTTCGTCGCGAAGAACAGCACGAGTTTCGACGAGTTGGCGACGATGGCGTTCGAGTGATGCGGGCGTGGCTCCAGGGAAGGTGTGCCGCGGCCCGGGAGAAGAGCGTCGACACGACGCGCGACTAGAGAGGACGGAAGGGTGTGGAACGCCGCACTGGTGCAGCGTTCCACACAGACACAGACTGCCGCCAACCTCGAACCGGGTTGCGGATGGTGGTCGGTGTGCCATGGATCGGCTCACCACGGAGGGGCGCGGCCCGCAAAAACCGCCGCAATCGTTCGCCTCGCGGGGGTCACAAGGATGTGGTCCAGAGGCGGGCGGTTTCCGATGACCTCTCATCCCCCGGCTCTTCGTGGTGACGGGCTTCCCGCCTGTCAGTCCTGAGAAGTGCCTCGCACAACTCCGGCGGCCCTGAGGCCGACTCCGGAGCCTTCCAGCGCACAGAGCCCGCCCCAGCGCGCGTCCCAGAGCGTGTCCCCTCGGAGACTACCCAGGGGACAACGATCGAGGGGATGACCTCTGGAAGCTGCACCGCGGTTGCGGCCGGAAAACGGCATGACCACCAGGCAGTGCGCCCCATGGTTCCGTCGCCAAGGCCACAGCGTGCAACTTGATCCACGCCAAAACAGGCGTGACTTCAGATCGCCGCTGGTGTGTGTCGTGGGACTCTCCTGTGGATTGAAATCCACCCGATATCCGTTGCGTGGAACCTGTTCCACGAGGGGAGCGGAAAGAGTCTGAAGGAACAGAAAGGAGCATCCGCAACAGGCCCAGCATCTGGGGCGAGCTGCGGGTTAGGTGCCGGATTTGGATTGCGGCCGGTTTGACCATCCGTGGTTGATCCGGAATGGTCCCGATGGAAACCAACGCCGGCCGAACAGGGCGAGGGTGGTCAAACACAAAGCGACGTGCACGAATCCCGACGGCTCCGGCAGGACGAGAATATTGTCCGGTCCGAACAGCGCGGCCGTGACTTGTGAGTGGCCGTAGGAGACAAACAGGATGGCGTTGGGCGCTGGGGATCCCGCGGGAATGTTGAAGTCCGACAGGGGATTCTTGCTCATGGTAACGACCGTGTCCCGTTCCCCTCTCGCTCCAATCGAACAGTAACTCAGCTGTACAAAGTCTCCCAGCGGTGTGAATTCATCGGGATACAATGGATCGAACGGAAGCCAATCCGGTTGCCAATAGCCCAGTTGAATGAGTGGGCCGGCCAGGCAGTAGCCTCCTCCCAGACCCAGTGAAGAGGTTGTTTCCCAGACATACACGGTGTTGCGTTCCACGGTGCCGGGATCCCACGGATCGAGTGCAAAACCGAACACCGCGGTAAACGACTTGTCCGGAGACCAGCACATCGCTCCCGGATGTTTCGCAAGATGGAGTCCCAACGCCAGTTCGGTTCCGGACCAGCCGTCATTGGAGAGGATGCGCTGCAAATAATCGGTCGGGACGGTTTCATAGGGCAGGCTGCCTGCCGCCGCAGTGGAGCCGCGCGTCAGGTTCATTGCCAGCGTCATCAAAACAATCCAGCCACTCCGTGCGGCCAATTTCAGGAACATCACTCACCTCCGGGAGAGCTGCGAGGACCGAAGCCGACATCACACTCCGCAGCCGTATCACTCGTTTGCGGGAAACTCATCGTCCGCCGCTCCAGGCAACGTTTCTATATCCAAAACTCCTCATTTGCCTTCGGGGAATGGCTGATCTGGCCGACAGTGCGCCGCCGCGGTGTTGATCATCGTCTCCAGTTCAGAGGGGGGCCAGTCGATGTGGCGGGAGTGTGTTGAAGGAGGAGCCACTCCTTGTTGGTTGGATGTGAGGGACGTGCCGCAGGTTCTTGTTTGGCATCGATGCCGGGGGGGCGACATGAGATCGCCCCCGGGGCACCCGTGCCCTGTTCGTGGCAACGGGCTTTCATCCTGTTGATTCTGACAAGCGCCTGTTGCACCTCCTGTGCCTCTGATGCCGGATCTGGAATCGATCGCCGCGCAATGTTCGCCCCGGGCACGGCAGTCGAGGGAATGTCCTCTCGAAATTGCACTGCGATTGCGGTGTGAAAACGGGATCAAGACTGTGTGGTGAGCATCGTCGCTGTGTCCGTCGCGTGGAACCTGTTTCACGCCGCAATGATGCGAGTCAGACGGTCACTCCAGTTGTTCTCCGCGGAGCTCTCGTGTCGATTGAGATTCACACGAGGTCTGTCGCGTGGAACTTGTGGCACGAGCAGAGAAGGCTTGTCGGGGTTGGGCCACCCAGCATGAGAGGTTGATTCCAGGAAAGTGAGGGGTCACCACGTTCATGAAATCATACCTTCACAGCGAGGCACCCCAACGGCCCAAAGTCACACCCACGGAGACGTCGCGAACGCGCACCTGCAGTTCTCTGATGTCCGGTAGGGAGAAAAAATCAGGCCGGGCACCCACCGGGTTCTTGGTGTTGGTCTGTTGAAGGTGGTCCCGGGATGAACGTTGTGGGGATGGTCTGGCACTTGGCGTGGCACTTTGCTCGCGTCGCCGGTTTCTTGTCTCCGCAGGGCTCAGGTGTGGCTGAGGGGTGGGCCGAATCGCTGTCCGCCGCTGACTGTGGGCTCTGTCGGGCGTTCGGGGTCTGTCTTCATACCGCCCACCAGGTCTCTGAATGCACCCGGTCGTCATCACCCAGCCGTATCAGTTTGTGCCCCCCTACCTGGGACGCGTTCTGCCCTGGCTGATGCAGCAAATCATGCGGCCCTATCTGCGCCGAAACTTCGGCATCACGGGCATTCACTGCGAGGGGGTGGACATTCTGCGCGAGCAGTTGGCGGCCGGGGCGGGTGTGCTGCTGGCTCCCAATCATTGTCGCCCGAAAGACCCGCTGGTTGTCAGCGAACTCTGCCGACAGTCTGGCACAACCCCTATACCATGGCCAGTTGGCATATCTTCATGCAGGGGTGGAAGCAGCGGCTGTTTTCGCGAATTGGCGGTGGATTCAGCGTCTATCGCGAGGGACTGGACCGCCAGGCGCTCAACACCGCCATCGAGATTCTCCACCCGGGGGTGATGCATTGCCCGGCAACAGCGGGAACTGAGTCACCATGGCTGAACCGTGGCGAAGGTCTTGGGTAGCTTGATTCCGGGCGAGGTGGGTCCACCTTTGCGGGGCGAGTCGTTGTCTGGTTTTGGGGAATGGAGAATCGGGGTGTTCAGTGCCAGACGGTGGCAAGGCGGTATCGACATCGGAGGGCGTGGCTTGAAACCCCCGGGGGCCGAGACAACTTGAATGGCCTGTCCAACGAACGAGTGGCCCGCAACTGCCCTGCGCGTCCGGCCCAAAGGACCAGCCGTTCGCCCAGCCAGGGTCGCAGGCCCTGGGGAGCTGTTGGCCCGTTGGGCCTGCCGTTTCGGCCTGCAGAGCGATGTTGAGAGTCGGTGGATATTTCTTTCGGCCGCATGCCGAAACACGGACGGATGGTTTGCCAGCGTGGCCCGCTGCGCGTCCGGCCCAAAGGGCCAGCCGTTCGCCCAGCCAGGGTCGCAGGCCCTGGGGAGGCCCCAACACATTCCGTCAGGCCCAACGGGCCGACCATTCGTCGAGTCATCCGGCAACGTCGACGAAGAAGAACTGTTGGCCCGTTGGGCCTGCCGTTTCGGCCTGCAGAGCGATGTTGCGAACCGGTGGATATCTCTTTCGCCTGCATGCCGAAACACGGACCGATGGTTTGCCGGCGTGTCGAGCGAAACTCCGACAATCGTCTCTTTTGACAAACGCGTTGTTTTGGCTGCCCAACGGGACCAGCCTTTCGCCCCCGTCGAACAGGCCTCAGGTTGGGATCCCTCCGCCCCCACAGCCAGCCCGCTGGACGCGATCGCCCGAGCTGGTGCCCGGGGAATGTTACAGAAGGCCGCTTGAGAGCGGGGTCCAAGAGTTTCTCGACCGGCACTCCGATCGAGTCGATGCCCAGGGACGGCGGTTGGTCGTGGGGAACGGGCATCTGCCACCCCGTGAGCTTTTGGCCGGTGTGGGGCCACTGGAGTTGCGGCAACCTCGGGTGCGTGACAAGTCGG
>JBKDUK010000099.1:0-4882 GCA_046339535.1 Planctomycetaceae bacterium
GGTCTGGTTGAGTGACAGATTGGACGAACGGTTGTTGCTGTCGGTCCGAGAGAACTGGTGCAGTTGCTTGAATGTGTTGCGGATCTGAGAAAGTTGGTTTCGGGCCTCGCTGAGCGTGGCCGAGTCGTCCAGTCCAGCGAGTCCCTGTTGGATCATTCCCAGCCGGGCGGTGGTGTCGGTTTCGATGACCGTCATGTCTTCCGGGCTGCTGGCCGCCCAGTGGGTCAAGGCCAGTTGCGGGAGACTGTCGATGTGCCCGATCAAGTCGAGCATGGCATCGAGGTGAGACTCAGCGGGAGCTTTCTTTCCCCATTCTCGCAGGCGGTCCGACAGGGCGGCCGTATCGGGGAGCACCGATTTCTGGATCAGGGCCATGCCCTTGAGAGTCGTATTGAGTACCGCCAGGTCGAGGGTCTCCTGGTTGACCTTCTGGAAATTCTCCAGATCGCGTCCCAGACGCTCAATGACCGCCGACTGGCGTTCATTGACGTTTCCTGCCAGCACTTCCCGCAGTTTGTCATACTGCGTTCTTACGGTTTCGAAATCTTTTTTGGAGAAGTTTGCATACTCGACCGACTTGGCATCATCGGGAGCCAGAATCGCGTTCTTCTGGGCCCGCACCGCGCTGAGCAGCGAGATCTGGACCTGCGAGGCGGTCGACTGCTTCCGCAGCGTCTGCTCGACCAGGTTCTTGACCTGCACGTTCACGGAGGCCAGCCGGTTGAGGGCCACCACCGCCACCCACCCCACGGTGAAAATGAGGACCAGGGTCAGTACCAGCATCTTGCTGGCCAGTCGCAGGTTTTTCATGAGGGCACCTCGTCGGAAACTTGGTTCGGGTCCCGAACCGTCAGCGGGTTGCAGAGGAAGTTGTCAGTTCAGAACGCGAATTCACGAATGCTGGGTCAGGGCTTGCTCCACCAGCGGCAGAAACCGCCGGGGATCGAGCACCGCCAAAAGTTCATCGGGCAGCTTGCACAGGCGGGTGACCAGATGGGCCCGTTCCGCGACCGACAGGTCGGCGGCCGAGGTGGCCAGGTCCTCCGATTGGGTCTCCTCCACCGTGACGATGTCTCCCACCTCGTCGACCAGCACGCCAAATGCAGTCCCCACTCCCGATTGAAACAGCACCAGCCGGTGGTCTTGCCCTGGAGTCCCGGGAGGCAGCCCCAGCAGCCGTCGCAGGTCGAGCGCGAGGTGAATGTGTCCGCGGATGTTGACATAGCCTGCCACCTCGGGGGGGGCGTGCGGAATCCGCGTGGAGGTGGTCTCGGTGGTCACATCGCGGACGTCGCGAAGGGGGACGCCGAAGAGCCGCCGGTCGACACGAAACGTGCAGTAGAGCTGGGGCGTACTCATGGGCGTCCTTTCACCAGAACAGGGGCGGGTGATTCACGCAGCAGCCGTCGCACGGCCCGCAGCAGTTGGTCGTGATCGAGCTTCTCCTGGAACTCGCTGAAACCGGTCGCCAGGGCCCGGGCCTCGTGCTCCTGCTTCGAGAGCGAGGTGAGAGCCAGCAGCGGCAATCGGCAGCCGCGCTCCCGCGCCTCACGGGCGAAACCCCAGCCATCCAGATTGGGCATCTCAATATCGCAGACCACGAGGTCGAAATGGCCTTCGGCCAGTTTCTGCAATCCGTCGGCTCCGTCGACCGCAGTCGTGATCTCGATCCCGTCCGCTTCGAGGTACCGCCGCACCACCTCGCGGAAAAACGGGGTGTCGTCGATCAGCAGCACCCGGCGTCCGGGCGGGGCGGGGACCGACGGATTCTCCTGCGGATCAGCCAAGAGAGGCTTGGTCCCAAACACCACCTCACGCACCTTTTGCACGTCCAGGAACAGCGACAGCCGGTCGCGGATCAGGGCCGTCCCCAACACTCCCGGCTCATCCGCCGCCGCCGGTTGCAGTTCAATCGCCAGTGTGTCGGTGTCGATAATCCGGGTGACCAGAATCCCCATCGGCTCGGCGACGAACTTCGGCAGAATGAGATACATCTGCCCGCGCGGCTCGGGACGCGAGGCCCGCAGCACCTGATCGAGCCGGACCACCCGCGTCGCCACCCCGTCCAGCGTGATGAATTCCTTGTCGCCGATCGTCTCGATCTGGCTCGACTGGATCAGTTCCAGCCGGCGGATCTGCACCAGCGGCAAAGCGAACTGTTCGCGCGGGCCGTACTCGAAAATCAGCACACGGTGGACCTCGCGGGGGTCGCGCGCCTGGGTGACGGTCTCGGCCGCGCCCGATCGCAGCCCGGTCACGAAGCAGTTGGAGTGATCGACAATGCCCTCGACATTCGCGATGAGGGCGACCTGGCCATCCCCCATCAGGGTCGCTCCCGAAAAGACCCCCACCCGTTTCATCGCCGGATGCATCGGCTTGACCACCACCTCCTGGGTCCCCCGAACCTGGTCGACCAGCAAACCGAACCGCCGGCCCCGCGACCGCAACACGAGGATGTATTCAATTCGTCCGGCGTCGCGCTCGGCCGGGGGATGGCGGGTCAGGATCCCGGCCTTGGCGGCCGCATCGAACGGTCGCCGCCGGTCGAGTACTTCCTGGAACCGCACAATCGGCAACAGCCGGTCGCGCAGCCGGTAGACCTCGGTGTCGAAGGCATGTTCGATCGCCCCTTTGCCGCCGGGATGCAGGCAGACAATCTCTTCCAGCTCGCGCTGCGGAATGGCGAACCGGTCCGCACCGACCTCGACGATCAGGCAGGGGATGATCGCCAGTGTCAACGGCACCCGCAGCAGCATCGAGGTTCCTTCCCCGGGGGTCGAATCGATCGTCAGTGACCCTTCGAGCTGCTCAATGTTCGTTTTCACCACATCCATCCCCACCCCCCGGCCCGAGACGTCGGTCACCTGGCGGGCGGTGGAAAAGCCGGGAAGCAGGATCAGCGAATACAGCTCGCGGCGCGACATCGCGTCGAGTTCCGCCGCGGTCTTCAGACGCTGCGAGAGCGCCTTGTTGCGAATCGCATCGGGATCAATCCCCCGGCCGTCATCACGGATCTCGATCAGCACCTGGCCATCGGCCGGCGTGGCCGACATGGTCACCGGTCCCTGGGCCGGCTTCCCCCGCGCCACCCGCTCTTCGGGAATCTCGAGTCCGTGATCGATGCTGTTGCGCAGCAGGTGGGTGAGAGGATCGGACAGTTGCTCGAGCACCGTCTTGTCGAGTTCCACCTCCCGGCCAATGGTGACGATTTCAACCTGTTTTCCCAGTTGCCGGGCCAGATCGCGCACCATCCGCGGGAATTTGCCGAACAGGTTGCCCACCGGCTGCATCCGGGTCCGCAGCACCGTTTCCTGCAGCTCGGAGGTGACCGAGTTGAGCCGCTGGATGATGGCCCGCGCGCCCCCTTCCTCACCGGCAAACGCCAGCAGCGACTGGTTCCGGACCAGCGTCAATTCCCCCACCAGAGTCATCATGCGGTCGAGCAGTTCGACATTGACCCGCAGAGACGTGAGCCGCTCGGTCGGGGGAGGAGGAACCGCGGCGGGTTCACTGGCCGCCGAACGCTGCTGGGCAGAGGTTCCGCTCTCTGCGGAGTTATTCCCACTCACCACGGTGGATGCGGCGGACGGAGCCTGTACCGCCGCGGAGAGACCGGCATCGACTCGTGGTGCGGCAGGAACCGGCGCGAGGCTGGCCGCTGCCGATGCGGGCTCGGGTTCGCGAACCACGACGGCAGGCGGGACGTCGACCAACGCGGCGGACACAACGGGAGGGGTTGGGAGATCGGCTGCCAGCCCCAGACGGTCGTAAACCTCGCGTTGGGACAATTGCGTCTGCAGCCGGCCCCGAATCGGAACCAGCAGATGGGGTATCTGATGGATCAGTGCGTCAATTTCCAATTCGAGACGATCGGGAGTCCAGGTTCCCAACTGCTCCAGGGAACGGAATCCGCGAACCAGCCCTCCGTTCGCATCGACGAGCGACTTCAGAGGCAGTTCAAGTTCCATCGTCGCCGGTCTCTCCTCTCGGGCCGCGGGCATCCGTCCCACGTGCCGCCCGAGCTCCCCGGAAACCGCGGAACTGGCGCACACTCCCCGCCAGACCACAGCGGCCGTCGCCAGGTCCTGATCGAGCGCCGGAACTCCCTCCAGCCGGGGGCTCTGCACCCCGCCGGCAGACTCGACGTCGCGAAAAAACCGGACCAGTCCCGGACCTGTGGCTTGGGCGATTTGAGCGAGTGGCAGTCTCAGCTCTCCATCACCGGACACCTGCGCGCTCGCCTGATCCAGCCTGGCCAGGATGGGGGCCAGGTCGGACTCGTGGCAATGCTCCAGATCTTCCACGAGGGCGGCCAGCCGGTCGCGGGCCACCAGCAGCGCCTCGACGACAGCCGTGGGGACCGGCTCGGCTCCCGTGCGATATCCCTCCAGCAGCGACTCCATCGCATGGGCGAGAGTCCGCAGGGGGGTGAACCCCAGAAAGCCGGCATCGCCCTTCAGCGAATGGATGGCCCGCAGACTGCGATTGATCTGCTCTTTGCGGTCCGCGGTGCTGTCGATTTTCTCGAGCGCCAGCAAAGACTGCTCGAAGTGCAGCAGATGATCGCGCGATTCGAGCACGAACTCCCGGCGGGTTTCCGGAGTCATCGCGTCTCCCCCCCGCCGACGGCGGCGACGCCGGTCATCCGCAGCACGGTCGCCACCCCCGGCGACACCCGCAGATAGTGCAGTTCGGTCCCGCGCCGGCCCGCGTAGTCTTGGGCACTGGCGAGGAAGGTCAACCCGACGGCATCCAGATCCTCCACCTGCTGCAGATCGAGTTCGACCTGCGGAACTCCCCGGGCGACTTGCCCGAGCAGTTGCTGCCGCAGGGGCTAGGCCGCGACTGCATCCAGAAACCGGGCGGTCAACACGAGCCGGAC